>NZ_RQSN01000008.1:0-176926 GCF_003957265.1 Actinobaculum sp. 352
GCGTATGCGCAGGAGTCACGGGCGATGCATCGGGTGCAGTCTGCGGATCCGACGGGGTTGACAACACCGGTTATTGACGCACGTATGAGTCATGTCACTGCCGCCTATGAGGCTCGGGATAGTGGGTTTGAGGAGAAAGCTGGGCGGATGGTGGATTATGTGGGTGAGGAGGTGGATCGTGCGATTCGTATGCTGCCTCGCTCGGAGAAGTCCGAGCCGCGTTCTTATGTGACCTACACGCCCTCGTCGTCGTTGTCTGGTGTGGATTGGTCGGTGACGGGGCTGCCGTCCGATGGTGGTGCGTCGTATGCGGCGGCGTTGGCGGAGGGCCGCCCCACAGACACAGACCCGGACATGGATGTGGATGTGTCGGGTACGGGGTCTGTTGTTCCGTCGGTGGGTGCGGTTGCGGCGGGTGTGGGTGTTTCTGGGAGTTTGGCGTGGATGTTTTCGTGGTATGCGGGTGAGCGTGTCGAGGGCATGGTGGGTACTCCACAAGGACGGATGATCAGGGCTGATTCGGCGGAGGCTCGGTATTTGTATGGTCCGGGTGAGGGGGATTTGATGGACCGGGTCCGGGAAGCCGGACGTCTCTCCTTCCAAGACAACAACAACCCCACGGGTGGTGCTGGTGTTGCTGGGGCGGCCGGGGCTGCTGCTGGTGCGGCTGGGCTGGCCCGTGGTGCGGGTGTGCGGTGGAGTAATGCGCAGCAGATGGGGATGCGTCCCACCCGTATCCCCTTGTCAGGCCAACCCCAACAAGCCACCGCCACCAGAGAAACCGGGGCCGGGGCACGCGGTGCTGGTGGTGTGCGTGGCGGCCAAGCCCAGCAGGCCGGTATGCGTGGCACGGGTGGCGTTCGTGGCGGGCAGGCCCAGCAGACTGGTGCCCGTGGCGGCCAAGCAGCTGGTGGCCGTGGCACGGGCCGCGCCGGGATGGGTGTGCGTGGTGGCCAGCAAGGACAGCAGTCCGGTCGTGGTGCGGGTCGTGCTGGAACGGGTGTGCGTGGCGGGCAGGCCCAGCAGACTGGTGCCCGTGGGTCTAGTGTGCGTGGTGTGAATCAGCAGTCTGGCCGTGGTACGGGCGGCGTCCGGGGTGGTCAGGCACAGCAGTCTGGTGTGCGTGGTACCGGGGGTGCGCGTGGTGCTGGTCGTAAGAAGAGGGATGAGCGGGAGCGGAAGTGGAGTCCGGAGGTGTGGTGTGCTTTGCGTGGTCGGGAGGTTCCGGATCCGCAGGAAGAGGAGCGTCGTAAGGAGGAAGCGCTCAAGCGTTTGGATGCGGTGTGGTTGAGTCGTCATGGTGCCGAGAGTGTGCGTGAGCGTGAGCGGCGTGAGGCCGAAGAGGCTACCCGTCGTGAAATGTTCTCCCGCCCCCTACTGTACTGGCGAGAGCCCCGCGAAAACGGACAAAACCAATAAACCCAACCCGGCTGCGGCGTTTGCTCAAGGGCTTATTCTGAGCCAAGGGAAGGTAATCCTGGGTAGGTCTGTTGTCTAGCCGTACTTCTTTCTTCTGAGTCTGACGGCGACGAGAACGTGAGTGTGTGCGTCACGATTGGCCGTCGGCCAGCGGCTCATGTGGGGAATCCTGTGATTGCGCGGCCAACGGCCTACGCGGCAGATTTCGCAGCATGATCGATGCGAATGCAACGAGTCCGGCCAGAGCGAGGCATGCACGCGAATATCCAAGCGTTTCTGTTAGCACTCCAGCAAGAATCGGCCCGCATACCAGGCCTGCAGCATAGGCGAGATTGTATAGGCTGTACGCCCCACCGAGCGCCGGCGGGCTGGTCCGTGCTCCGACGACGCCGATGAGCGTGCTAGCAGGGGCGACGAGGAAGGCAATAGCGGCCCCAAGAATTACAACTCCCGCGATCACGGGTGCGTGCCGAGCTCCGCCGCCGAGCAACAGCAAGCCAGCCATCGCGAGGAGGACGCCGCAGAACACCAAGAAGCGTGGCGAACAGCGGCCAAGCGCCGCTCCGACCAGTGGATTCAGTGTTGCGGCCACGATGACTAGCAGCCCGAACAAGAGGCCGATTTGAACGCTATCGAGGCCCAGAGCTTCATGCAACTGCACGGGAAGAATTGGTTCAATCATGCTTGTTACACCGGATCCCACCGCAATCAGAATCACGACGGGCCATGCGCCTTTGACTCGGAGAACATCAAGCGCAGTTGCCGGATCGTCGGCCTGCGGAGGAACCGGTCTCACAAAAGCTATCCGCAGTGCACCGTCGATCAACAAAACAACTGTGGCGAACACAAATGGTGCGGCATGCCCGTACTCGCGCGCCAGCCACCCTGCGAGTGGGGGACCGGCGAGAGTTCCCAGAGAGACCATGCTCATGGCTATTCCAAGGTAGGTGCCCCGTTTGGGCAGTGGTATCGCGGCCGCAATCAACGCCAGGCTCGCCACCCAGCCAAGTCCGGCAGCGGCTCCCTGCAGGAGCCGGGAGACGAGCAACAACCAGTAGGGCCCACCGACAGCAAAGAGTAAACACGCCATGCCTAAACCAAGGAGTGCAGCAAGAAGTGGACCGCGTGGACCTCTGCGGTCCACAAATCGGCCCGCGAGCGGCGTCACGATAATCATCATTCCCGCATAGGCGGCAAATAATAGCCCGGTGGCAGCCGGGCCGGAACGTGAAACAGCGGGCATAAGTGGCAGGAGCGGGATGAGGATGCCGTAGACGAGCATATCGGTGAACAGCGCTATACAGGCGACGACGACTGCCGCAAGTTGGGGAGCCTGTATTCGGTTTTGATGTGAGTGAGGCATGGTATTGATCAATTCTGTTGAAGCTGTGGTTAACATGTGGAGGCCAAATGGTCACGGGTGAAGGCCAAACGATTGATGGTATGCGTCAGCGAGGCGAGCCGATACCGTGAACGTTCAGTCGGCGCTTATCAGCCCGTGGACAATCGCCTCTGCGATGCCTCGTGTGTCCAGTGGCTCGGCGAGGTCATTGGGCTGAAGAGCTGCGGTAACTGTGACGCCGTGGATAAAGGACATGATGGTGAAGCGGCTTGCCTCCAGGGGCAGGCGCAATGCATCGCCACAGTCTCGCAACGCTGCGTCGATGTACTCACCCCATAGCGCGATGCCGCTGCGTTTTTCATCCATGCCACGATTTGCCTGCAGTGCCCGTGGGGCGACCAGCGTGCTGACTACTGCAAGCTCCCGAAAGCCTGTGTCTGTTACCAGGTGTTCCAGGTAGGTGGCGAGGAAATCGGTCAGGTGATCGGCGCCATTGCTCTGTACAATGGCATGTCTTTGCGCGCCGTCAGCTTCAGGCGCACTGGCATCGCCCGCTGAGCCGCCGTCCACCGTTTGTTGCGCGCAAGTGCCCGCCTCCGGCTCACCGTCGCCGTTCCTCTCCGCGTGCGCCTTAGCAAGCCCCGCTGCATCACGGGGTGCGAAGAGTTCGCGGGTATAGAACTCCCACCGGTCGGCGAGGACGGCGAGGAGAAGATCAAACTTCCCGGCGAAATGGTGGTAAATGGCTCCGCGCGTCACTTCGGCGTCGCGCGCGACGTCGCCCAGGGAGCAATTCTCCCATCCGTCATGGGCAAAACGGTGAAGTGCCGCGCAAATAATGGCTTGCCGGGTCAGTGCGGCTTCGGCCGCTGTGCGTTTCATGCGATACATACAAGCCTGTATGTAAAACTCTGTCAAGCGTTGTATGAATCTCCACCATCGCCTACTCGTCTTCTTCTTGGCGTTTCCCCCGAGCGCGCCCCGCCGCGAAGATCAGTAGCACCAGTACGGCCCCAACACCACCGGCAACCCACAATGCGCCGACAAAACGCGACTGTGCGGTCATGTCGTGCGGCGGATCTGGAACGGCCCGCCCACTTGTGGCGTAGGCGCTGGGAGACTCTCGCTCAGGAGAGCCCGGTCCAGGAAGTGCGCCGTCGTCGATCAAAGTCATGGCGGCATACGGGTTCACGATCCCCCAACCGAGTTCGTCAGTGCGTGAGGAGGGGTCACCGCGGCGTGCCGACTGTTTGAGGCGAAAAGCTGTCATTTCCGGGCTTTCGGAGGGGTTGTTGTACGACATGGTAAGCGCGGCGGCGCCGACGACAAATCCCGTCGCATACCCGGTTGAGACCGCATTCGTGGCTGCCAGGCAGGTCCCGGCATCACCGTTGGCCACCAGTACGTTCGTGCCCGGTCCGGCCAGATCCACGGCTTCCGAATGCATGAGATCATCGGACACATCCGATGTTGCCGTGACCGCAGTAACTCCAATAACGCCATCGTAGGCAGCGGGATAACGTAGGTTCGCATGCGTACCCTCGGTGGCACTCTCGGTGGCCGACGGAGTCGCATACGCTGAGACCAATTCGTCGGATGTGGCATCTCCGGCAGCGGCGATAATGAGCTTACCCTGGCCGACTGCGTGTGCGATGGCTTCTTTTAAAGCAGGCGAATCCGTCTCGAAGGCGAGTGGGATCGCGATGATATCGATGGAGGGGTTATCCGCCGCCCAGATGACGCCACTGATCACCCGCTCGCGAGTCTCGTTGTTGTAATTCGCGACCTCTTCCTCGCTCGCGCCTGAGTTCGGCTTGGAATCAATGACCTTGACGGGAACGATGGACGCCTCCGGCGCGACGCCGTCGATCGGCGCGTCGCCGTTGTTCTGCCCGGCAATCACCGAGGCAACAGCCGTGCCGTGGCCGTCATGGTCGGTAAGGGCACTACCGCTATCGGTGAAATCATAACCGGCCTCGATGCGGGCGCCTGCGAGCGCCGGGTTGTTCGACTGCACTCCCGTGTCAATGATCGCAATGGTGACTGTGCCGCCACGTGACAGCTCATGCGCCTCGGGAAGGCCCAGAGTGTCATTGGCGATAACAAAGTCATCTGCCTCGAGTTCCTCCCGTTTCAGTATCGATGTGTCACCCTCCTGACAGGTGCCATCATCGAACCAGAACGGAGCAACGTAGGAGCGGCTACCCTCCGGCATCCCGATGCGCGGCGTCTGTTCCGTTGCCGCCACCGCGTTGAGGGAAAGCACCGACGGCATTGCCATTGCAGCGGCAAGAACCGCCGCAGCAAGGCGTGTACGACGTCGCCCATGGCTTCCGCGTGCGGAGAATGAAGGTCGGCGGGGCGAGCGCGAGGGATGAACCCGCCGCTGCGGCACACGGATACCCGGCGTACGCTCGCGGCGCATGATGCCGCGAAGTTCGCGGACGGCCCGCAACCACCTACCCATCACATCTGACCTCGTCACGAGCTAGAACTCCCACCACTGCTCTGCGACTCCCGTGCCTCCTCAGGAACGGTGGCCCATGCCGCGCTGCCTGATAATAGCGGCACCTCGGTGTCGGAATCGCTGGAGAACAGACTCACCCATGCCGACGTCGCCCGTAAAGGCGTGACATCCGAATAGCCGAAGGACTCTGCCGTATCCGAGTAGCTTCCCAACTGATAAGCGAGTCCATCCTCGTCAATCAGGAAGTACAAGGAACCGCTATCACCGGGTTCGGCCACCAATGCCCCGGACTGGGAGGCGATCTGCACAGTATCGGTGCTCACATGAGGCACATTTGTGCCGATCACCAGCGAGGTGCCGTCCGGAGTGAGTTGCGCACATGCCGAGTGTGGCTCGGTGATCAACGCCGTGATGTCATCGGGCCAAGTTGGGCGCAACTGGTCCGATGCTAGCGTGGCGCGTGAGAGCTGGGCGGTGGTGATCTCCATCGTCTTCGCTGTTTCGCCTCCGTCGCTCATCGCGTACATGTGCTCCATGACGGGAGTCATTGGCTCGAGCACGGGGCCGGGGCGAACCAGATAGGTGTCGCCTTCATTCGGCGCGTTGGACACACGCAGGATTGTTCCCACATTCACCTCGCCCAGTCCCTCGATGGTGCCCGCAGGCTCGCCGACGTGGTCGATCTCCAACGGGACGAGCGCCTCACCCTCCTTGAATAGGTTGAGCCATGCGCCTGGCGCGTCCGTCGCCTGGGCGTAGGGGAAGCCGAACTCGTTCATAACCGCGCGGGCCGCTGCGGCCTGATCGGTGGTGAAATTGGTCTGTTGGAAGGCGTAACGATAGCCGTCGGCAATGAGGTAGTAGTCCTCGCCGTTCTTAACCAATGCCATTGTCCCCTCGGCATTTTGCGTGGTTCCCGTGCCAACTCCGGTCCAGGTGTGGCCGCCTTCCGCGACGCAACTGGTGAGTGTGTTAACAAGGTTATCGGCGGAGGGAACCTTATCGGGTGCGCCTGGAATGCCGACGACGGGGCCAAGGGGCGCCTCCGACAGCGCGCTCTCCGAAGCATCGACCGTGGTGAGGTTGGCGCCGAAGAGTAGGTAAGCGCTGGCAGCGTTGCGCACCGGGTAAAGCGTGCCATCGATGGAGACGTAACGTGAACCGGAGTTGGAATCGATCACGAGTGCGCCATGATCCCAACCATCAGGCATGGAGGGGGCGAAGAGCTTTGATACCCATGCTCCTCCCACTAATAGTGCGGTTAGAACGATTCCGCCGATAATGCCTCGCCAGGGGCGTACGGGCGTCATCTCTCGTCCGCCGGGCATTCCAGAAACAAATGCCGTAACGAGGCGTTGCCGATTGAAACGTTGCCCGTCAAGGATGTCTCGGGTGGATGCCATATCACCACAACCTCATAGCCAGTACCGCAGCGGGGATAATCACGATGCCTGCAGTCGCCTCAACGATGTCCGCCAATTGCCGCATCCAGGGCGGTGTAGCGCCGATAACCAGTCCGAAGGCGATGAGTCCAGCAGCTAGAACACACATGACGATGACCAACACCGGCCACCACAGCGGGTGGAGGATGGCGACGCTGACGCAGGCGACGGTCAAGATCACCAGGGCGAGCACGTATTGAGACATAACGTCCATACGGCCGAACGATGTGCGTGAGCCGAGCGTGAGAATGACCAGCAGCGCACCCAAGATGACCAGGCTCCACGGGCCCTGCGCCACCACCCACGGCGTGAGAAGGGCCAAGGCGGTACCCGCAGCGATGCGCACCGCGAATAGCGTGCGCCGCCCACGCAGGTAGTTCCTCTGCACTTCCTCACCTGAAACGGCGACAGTGGCGGAGCCGGTCGCGGGGCGCTGCATTGGGCGCAACAACGGATCGTTGTTCTCCAGACGGCTGGTTCGTAGCGCGAGTTGCGGCAGCACGAGGAGAAGTACGCAGAGCACAGCTGCGGCGCCAACAGCCACCCGGTCCTGCTGGTCACCGAGCACAATGTCGAATGCCCCGACAGTTCCGAAGGTAGTGCCGAGGACAACCGGGATAAGCGCCAGTTCTCTCCACTCGGACAACATGACGAGCGATGCTCCTCCGGCGAGTGCCAAACCTAATCCTGATAACGCAAGCGGCGTCTGGGCAACGGGAGCGGACATGAATGTCCATCCGGCCCCTCCAACGAGCAGGCAGGCGGTTAACGCCAGCGCCACGGCGTGAGTGTGCCGCTCTGCCCGTTCCAACACCCACACCACGCCGAAAAGCAGCGCGGCTAGACCGGTGAAGGTCAGTGGAACGAGGATGCCTGCGGAAGGCCGGGCTTGGATCAGAAGCACTGTGGCGGCCACCAGCAGAACGACTGTACCGGTACATGCCAGACCGGCGGAGTCTGTGGGTGTCCACTCCCGATTCGTGCTGTCTACCGCGTCGGCCACGGCCTCGACGACGTCGTCGTAGCGCTTCTGCGTTTCGGGAATACGATGCGTGAGTTCGAAGATGGCGCCGTTGCGATAATTCTGCTGATTGAGCGACTGCGAGCGATCAACTACTGTGCCATCGGCCGTGGAGAGCACAAAGCCGCGCAGAGCGGCCGGTTGATTGGGTGCAGCCAGACGTCGAATGATGGTGGGAATGAGTTCCGCCACCGGAAGCGCCCCGGGAAGTAGCAGATCCGCCTTCTTGTCCTCGTAGATCACCGTCGCGCGCACGAAGGTATTCGCTGCAACCTCAGCTACGTCAGTCATGAGGTCCTCGCTTCCCGAGTAGTACGTTGTGCCATGATCTGAGAAGTCATCCCAGGCCTCCTGTCCTGATGAGCGTAATGAGTCCGGCGCCCGCCAAGGAAAGCGGTAGAGCAAAGGTACAGGCGAATCCTTGCAGAAGATCGCCGATACGGGTAAAGATCAGCGCGTGCCAACTGCGAGAAATCGGAATCGACACCACCGCGATAAGCAAAGCCACCGTGCCGATCACCAGTGCCGCGACCAGCACGACGTCCGCGGTTGCCGAACTTCCGAGCGCCGCAGTCGCCGCAAGAATCAAGATGCCGGCGGTGGCCCGCGGCAACAACCGCACATGAAGTGCTGCCGCGGTACGGGGAACAAGGAGCAGGGCGAGGATCACGCAGATGATGCCGCCCGCAGCCACCGGACCGCGCCAAGAGCCATCCCCTACATGCCCGGCCACCGACGGGAAACAGACGAGCACTGTTGTGCAGATCAGAACCGTCCACAGGCGATTGCGGGCCACGCCTGCCGTCACAACCGCATCGATGAAATTGGCGGTGATGGGGTCCGGCGCCTTCGGCTCTGCGCCTCGCACCGAGGAGGCCTCCCGAACGATTTTGGCCTCATTGATCAGTTGTGCTTGGTCAACGGACACGGAGAATCCGGGCAGTGCCAGCAACAGTGGAGCGGAGAGACCGAACAGAGCCGCAGCCAAGAGTGATATGTCCACACCGGCGAAAAGTGCAGCGAGTGCGATTACCGCTAAGGAAAGGCTGCATACCGCACCATCGGCGGTTGCTTGTGCGGTTCCCGCGTTCTCCCGCCCCCGCCAGGCCCAGCGGACCGTCGAGAGCAGTCCAGCAGCTGCCGCAGCGCCTATCAGTGCCTGATAGGCGTAGTCATCGGGGTTACTCAGCGTTGTCAGCACGCCAGACGCCGCCCCGCAGGCCAGCGGTGCGCCAGTTTCCAGCACAGGCCGTCCATGCCCGGGCAGTAGTGCGAAGAGTAACCCAAGGCCGAAAGCGAGGCCTGCCAGAATCAGGGCCGTCGACGGTGAGGTGAGAACGGCGGCATCTCCGAGCAGAAGCCGGCCCAGAAGTGTCCACAGCGCAGCCAGCACACACACGGTGATTCCAGTGGTCAATACATAGGGAGAGAAGGCTATGCGCAGGCTGGTCTTCTCGTCTGGAATACGGGTGATGGACAGCTTGGGCGCATACGGCTGTGAATAGAGGACGATCAGAGAGCCGTTGCTGATCTCACGCCCGATTACCATCCCGCCGGGTAGGCGTTCGCCACTGGGTGTGTAAGGGATCAGATCTGCAGGAACGCGCCGCAGATCAAGAACTTGCTGCAATGTCATCCCGAAGGGTGCCGCGATGTCCTCGCGTCCCCCCTCGAAGGCCAGTGTGAGGTAGGAGACGGAAGCGTATGTAGCTGTCATAGTCCCCCGATCTATCGTGAGTTCAAGTGAGAAGCAGATCCCTTGCTATTATTACAGCATATTCAATCGATATCACCTCAAGGTTACAGCAGGACCGAACCAAGGAGTTTGAGTGGCCGCAACAAATCGTAAGGCTCCGCAGGCGCCGTCGTTAACCCAAGTTGAGTTGCAGGCACCGCCGCAGATTCAACGTTCAGAGGGGCTAACCGGCGCACTCGCGATGATTCTGCCGATGTTCGGATCCATGGGCATGATGGCGGTGATGGCGCTGTCTGGCCGCCGCTCGCCCCTGATGATCCTCATGTCCGGCCTGTTCATGGTTGCCATGCTTGGCGTGGCCGTGCTCAACATTCATCGCAATCGGACGCAGTTCCGCGCTTCGGTGACAGGAGCACGCCGGGAATACCTCACGTATATCGCACGAATGCGCAAGCAGGCGCGGGAAACCGAGGAGGGCCAGCGCGAGTTTGCGCGTTGGTTCTTGCCCGATCCGGCCGATCTTCCACTCATCCTCGACCTGGGGTTACGTACCGGAGAGCGGACGAGCGCCCAAGGTGAGTTTCTTCTCACACGTGTGGGGCTGGCGGACCAACCGCTGTCGCAGGAGATGTACCTACCGGAAGATGCGACGCTCTCGGAGGTGGATCCGGTGGCGGAGTCGGCGGTGGAGCAACTCATTACTACCTATGCCGAGGTGAAGGATCTACCGCTGGGTGTGAACGTTGGTGGCGTCCCGCGGGTTTGTTTCAGTGGCCCCATCACCGAGGCGCGCTCCTTGGCGCGTTCGATGCTGATTGAGGTCTGTGCTTTTACCAGCGCGACGGAAGTACGTGTGGCAATTCTCGCCTCGGAGCGGCTCCTACCCGAATGGGAGTGGGCGAAATGGTTGCCGCACGTTGCATCGGACCGGATTTACGACGCCGTCGGCCCCGCCCGCATGATTGACAGCGATCCGAATCGGCTCACCGATCTACTGCCGGAAGGAATTATCGACCGCCCGCGCTTCAGCCCAACCGGGTCGAGTGTAGAACTGCCACATCTCATCATCATCAAAGATGGGGTGGATGTGCCCCCGGACCATCCGATCATTTCGGATGACGGTGTTCTTGGTGTCACCATCTTCGATATTGGCGCGACCTCGGAAGCTCAGCGATCCGATTCAAGCGCCTTCGGAACGGTATCGAACGACTACACGATCCTGCTTAGTCACGACGACGAGCGTCGGGTTCGCTTCCAAGCGGGCGAAAACGCCTTTGCAGGGCTACGGGGTCTGGCCGATCAGATTTCCGTTGTGGATGCCGAGACTGTGGCGCGGCGTCTCGCCAGCCGTGCGGCGGTACAAACAGATGCGGCCGGCACAGGTAAGGCCGTTGAGGCTCCCGGCGAAGCCTCCGCCGAGATCACGGATTTGCTCGGGATTCCCGATATTCACGAGCTCGATGTGACGGAGACGTGGAAGCCGCGACTGTCGCGAGATCGTTTGCGTGTACCGATTGGCCTGACGCCTGAGCATAAGACGGTCTTCTTGGATATTAAAGAGTCCGCGCAGCAGGGCATGGGCCCGCATGGTCTGATCATCGGCGCCACGGGTTCCGGTAAGTCGGAGGTGTTGCGCACCCTCGTACTCGCGCTCGCGATGACGCATTCATCGGAAGAACTCAACTTCGTTCTCATCGATTTCAAGGGCGGTGCGACCTTCGCAGGCATGTCCGATATGCCGCACGTGGCGGCCATTATCACCAATCTCGGTGAAGACTTGACCCTGGTCGACCGCATGGAGGATGCCCTGCGCGGTGAGATGGCGCGTCGGCAGGAAATGCTGCGTGCCGGCGGAAATTTCAAGAACGTCGCCGACTATGAGAAAGCCCGAAAGGCTGGGCGCACCGACCTGGAGCCTCTGCCCGCACTACTGATTGTGGCCGACGAGTTCTCGGAACTCTTGGCTGAGAAGCCAGATTTCATCGAGATGTTCGTGGCCATCGGCCGTCTGGGCCGTTCGTTGCAGATCCATCTTCTCCTCTCCTCGCAGCGTCTGGAGGAGGGCCGCCTACGCGGTCTTGATTCGCATTTGTCCTACCGGATAGGCCTGCGGACCTTCTCCGCGCAGGAGTCGCGTTCCGTTATCGGTGTCACGGATGCCTACGAGTTGCCGCCAATTCCCGGCGTCGGCTATCTGAAGCCGGATACGACGCAGTTGGTGCGATTCCGTGCCTCGTATGTTTCCGGCCCGCCGCCGCGGCGCTCGTTGACGGCCGATGCTGAGTACGCGGAGGAGGCGAGCCGTGATATTGAGATTCTCGACTTCACCGCCGCGCCGCTGCGCCAGGAAGAAGCTAAGGAGGTTATTACCGAGGCGGCGAGCGCGGAACAGAAGGAACAGTCCGAACTGGACGATTCCGGAATCCCCGGTGTTCCCAACACGACCTTCGATATCGCCGTCTTCCGTATGGCGGGCCGTGGTCCGGCGGCGCATCAGGTGTGGTTGCCCCCCTTGGATATTCCATCCACGCTTGATTCCTTGATGCCCGACCTGACGACGACGCAGGAGCTGGGGCTACATTCACCGAGATGGAGAGCTGCCGGCGCCTTTACGATTCCCGTCGGCGATGTGGATCGCCCATTGGAGCAGCGGCGCGACACAATGGTGCTCGATTTGGATGGCGCGGGCGGTCACTTGGCTATTCTTGGTGGTCCGCAGTCGGGTAAGTCCACATTTGCACGTACCGTGCTCGGAGCCTTGGCGCTGACCCATTCACCGCGAGAAGTGCAGATGTACGTGATGGACTTCGGTGGCGGAACCTTCTCCGGACTGCGCGATCTGCCGCATGTGGCGGGGCTTGGCCTACGTGCCGACAGTGCCCGCGTACACCGCATCTACGCCGAGGTGGCATCGATTGTGGATGATCGTGAGAAGTACTTCGCTGCGAACGGAATTGAGTCCATGGCTGCCTACCGCAGGTTACGTGCAGAAGGTAAGGCCGACGACGGCTACGGCGACGTGTTCCTCTTCGTCGACGGTTGGGCCACTCTGCGCGCTGATTATGAGGATGTTGAGACTCTGCTGGGTAATCTGATTCCGCGTGGCTTGAACTTCGGGCTGCACGTCGTGGCCACAGCGCTGCGGTGGATGAACTTCAGAACTCAGACGAAGGATCTGTTCGGATCGATTGTTGAGCTGGCCCTGGGAGATCCTTCGGAATCGGAAATCTCCCGCAAGGGTGCGGAGGGGGTTCCCTCGGGTGCGCCCGGTCGCGGCCTTGAGCAGTCGAAGCATCAGATATTGGGCGGGCTGCCGCGCATAGATGGCACCACTGATGCCGAGAGCCTGTCGGAAGGTGTTGCGCACTTCGTGCGATCAGTGAAGGATGCGTGGACTGGTGGCAGTACACCGAAGCTGCGTGAGTTGCCGGAACTCATCAATATCGAAGAGCTGAACAAGCAAGTTGCCCCGGACGACCATCGGGTTATCCTCGGCGTGGACGAGTCGCGTCTGGAGCCCTTCGGCATCGATTTCAACAAGCAGGACCATTTCTTCTTCTTTGGTGACAGACAGAGCGGAAAGTCCTCGACGCTACGGCTCATCGCATGGGAGATCGCGCGGCTGTATTCGCCTAAGCAGGCGCAGTTGTTTGTGGTTGACTACCGGCGGTCGCTTCTGGGCGAGCTGCCGGACGGCTACCTGGCTGGCTACTACACAAACGCGGAGCAGACCGCGGAGAAGCTGACACAGCTGTACAACTTCCTCAAGAGCCGCATTCCCGGTTCCGACATCACCCCACAGGAATTGCGAGAACGATCCTGGTGGGTCGGCGCTGAGGCATTCGTGCTCGTCGACGACTACGACATAGTGCAGACGACGCAGGGTTGCCCGGTGCATGTTCTCCAAGAGCTGTTGCCACAAGCGCACGACCTGGGATTGCATGTGATCGTCGCGCGGCGATCAGGAGGCGCACAGCGGGCGATGTTCGATCCGATTATCCAATCGATTAACGATCTGGCGAATCCGGGAATGCTGCTGCCAGGCAATCCCGAGGAGGGAAATCTGTTGGGGCGCCTGCGCCCGCAGGCGGGCAACGCGGGCCGAGGGCAATTCCGGTCTCGGGATGTTCCGCGAGAAGTCCTCCAGGTTGCATGGCGTGACCGACAGCTGGACTGATCACCGGCAACCGGATGGCCTGTGCTGCGCGTTAGACCGACCCGCCGCCGCCGAGTCAGTGCTGGCAACCCGGGCACCAGAAGAGGCGGCGCCCAGAAAGTTCCGTCTCGCGGACTATCGCCCCACAGCGCAGGCATGGTCGACCGGTGCGGTGATAGACGGCGAACCACTCTGCCTCGACGTCGTCGGGTGGAACGGGACTGGGGCGGAGATCCTCGGGTACGGTTCGGATAAGGCCCGCGCCTACGTCGGCGCGCATTACCGTGACCAGATCGTCCCACAGTGCTCCGAGACGGGTTGCCGAAACGCGCGCCGCCGGGCGCAATGGTGCGATGCCGACGCGGAACAAGCAGTCGGCGCGGTAGATATTGCCGGGACCTGCGGCCACCGATTGGTCGAGAACAATCTGCCCGATGGGCGCGCGGCGCGTGCGGGCAAGAGAGATGAAACGTGCACGGTCGCCCGGCTCGTTACGGATTGGGTCGGGGCCGAGCCTATCCAGTACAGCGTCTACTTCCGCCCCGCTCAGAACCTCGCAGCGGGCCGGACCGGTGAGGTCAAGCACGGCTTGGTCCGTCTCGAGGCGGAGCCGGACCGAGGGGCGTGGTGGAGGAGGGAAGGCGCCCTCTGACGTTGCAGCTGGCGCGACGACGACGCCGGACTCCTCCCCGACGCGGCCGGACTCGTCTCCGATGACCGCGGCGTCGAGATCGCCTTGGCGGGAAGTATGAGGGGAGATTGCGCGTATGCCCGCTCCGGATAGGGTCTCGGCCCGTGGCCCGGCGAAGGACCAGCGTCCGTAGAGTCCCAGATGCACGTGGAGCCAGGAGGCGCCGTCGTCGCCAAGAGGCAGCGAGGTAATCTCAGGCGGTGTGGGAAAGGGGGATGTACCTGCGCTGCCCGGTGGAGTCTGCGCTGCGGACGGCGTCCTTGCGTTCGCGGCACATGCTGGTCCTGCAGGGGACGGGTGAGTTCCGACGGGCGAGTGAGTGCTGGCAGACGTGTGAGTTTCGACGGGCGTGCGAGTTTCGACGAACGGCAGGAAGAAGTGTTTTCCCCATGCTTGCGCTTCTAACGCGGTCAAACCGGTTAAGAGGTGGGCGCCGGCGGTGAATCTTCCCTGCGGCGATGAGGCGACAACTTGCCGACCTGCAACAAACTGGCTGATGATTCGGGCGAGGCGGTGAATCGCTTGGCCTTCAGGCATGTCTCTCCTCATGGGCTACCACGGTGCGGATCGTCATCATCGTAGCGGGTGAGAATGTTAGACGAAATGGGGAATACGGCGGACAGCATCGTGGACGGCGGACTGCACGGATAGCATGAGGATGCTTCCGACAGGAGGGCGGAAGTCGGGCACAGTATGGCGGGCAACGCAGTGAATGACAGAAGGGGGGATTGAAACAAACGCCGCCGCGCCGCGGATTTTGGAAGGTGTTCTCGTGTTGGCGGGGTGCTCTTTTGATACGGCGCAGGTCGCCGAGCCACACGATTCGCAGTCTGTGACGCCGAGCCCCACACCAGAACCGACGTCCAGCCCGGAGCCTTCCACTACGACCCCCTCACCGGAACCGACGACAATTGGTGATGCAAGGCCCGCGAGTTGGTCGGTTGACTTGGATGAAATCGGATGGACTGTGGAGCCTCGTTCCACTGGAGGAGCGGTGGCATCTAATGATGACGGTTGTGCCCTAGTGACGACGGAGATGGATTACTCGGCTCCGTTCTTGCAGGGTGACGATTATGGAGCGACGGAGGATTTCAGCGGAACCATCCTTAACGCCACGGCGGAGAACTACACGCTGACATCCGAAAACTCGCGAGGTATCGAAACGATACCGGCTAAGGATGGTGGAGAAGCCATTGAAGGGCTGAGTTTTGATGTTGTTTATGAGCACTCTGAGCTGGGCACCCTGAACTCGTGGATGTGGATGCGCGTCTTTACCGATCCGCAAGCGCCGCGAGCCGTGTACGTAATTCTCCAGTGCCAGCAGGACAGTTATTCTGAGGATATTCGGAATCAAATCAGGGATGACGGCCACCTCACGCTGACTGGCGGGCAGCCCGCCACTTTTGATCGCAGAATGCCGTGGGTGCCGACTTGTGGGCCGACACCCACGGCAAGTGCGAAAGCGCTAAGAATGTCTGCTGAGTCTGGCTGCGCAACGCGTTTCCCCACCTTGTAAACTTGAGTGGAATAGACTCAACTTTAAGCGCGTTGACCTTCATAGACATTTTGAAGGAGGAAATTGCTTATGGACAAGCTGACAACCAAATCGCAGGAGGCGCTGGCGGATGCCATTCGCCAGGCAACTGATGCTGGCAATCCACAGGTTGACCCGCTCCATCTACTGCACGCCCTACTGCAGCAAACCGGGGGCGTCGCCGTCGCCCTGCTAGATGCCGTCGGGGTGAATCGGGCCGATGTTGACTCCCGTACAACTGCCGCGCTTGCTACTCTACCCGGAGCCGAGGGGGCTTCCGTGGCGCAACCGCAGGCGTCGCGACCGCTTTCTCGTGTGATCTCGGATGCGGGGAAGGAAGCAAGTGCGCTGGGTGATGCGTACATATCCACTGAGCATCTTCTTTTGGCGCTCGCGCAGTCACAAGCACAAGCCGGCGAGATACTGCGGTCCGCGGGCGCCTCACGCGATCAACTGGCAGCTGCGCTTCCCAATGTGCGCGGCAGTGCCAAGGTGGACACCCCAGACCCTGAGGGTACATTCAAAGCTCTGGAGAAGTACGGCAGCGATCTGACGCAAATGGCGCGCGAGGGAAAGATGGATCCGGTGATTGGCCGCGATACGGAGATTCGCCGCGTCGTACAGGTACTTTCCCGCCGCACGAAGAACAACCCCGTACTGATCGGGGAACCCGGCGTGGGTAAAACCGCCGTCGTCGAAGGCTTGGCGCAACGCATGGTGAACGGCGACGTGCCGGAATCACTGCGTGGAAAGCGCTTGGTACAGCTCGATGTTGCCTCCATGGTGGCGGGAGCTAAATACCGCGGTGAATTCGAGGAGCGCTTCAAGGCCGTGCTGCAGGAGATCAAGGACGCCGCAGGGGAGGTTGTGACCTTCATCGACGAACTGCATACGATTGTTGGCGCCGGTGGCGGTTCCGAAGGGGCCATGGACGCCGGGAACATGCTCAAACCCATGCTGGCGCGCGGTGAGCTGCGGTTGATCGGTGCAACTACTCTGGACGAGTACCGGGAGCGCATCGAGAAGGATCCGGCACTGGAACGGCGGTTCCAGCAGGTGTACGTGGGGGAGCCGTCGGTTGAGGACACCGTGGCAATCTTGCGCGGCATTGCGCCGAAGTACGAGGCACATCACAAGGTGACCATTTCCGACGGCGCATTGGTCGCCGCCGCGACGCTCTCCGACCGCTACATCCCCGGCAGGCAGCTGCCGGATAAGGCGATTGATCTGGTGGACGAGGCTGCTTCGCGCCTGCGCATGGAGCTGGACTCCTCGCCGGAGGAGATCGATGCGCTGCAGCGGCAAGTAGAGCGACTGAAAATGGAGGAGGCCTACCTGGTCGAAACGGATGCCGACGACGACGCTGCGGCGGCAGACCGGCTTGAGAAGTTGCGTGCAGAGTTGGCTGACAAATCCG
The DNA here is from genome assembly GCF_003957265.1 of Actinobaculum sp. 352. Taxonomy (NCBI): domain Bacteria; kingdom Bacillati; phylum Actinomycetota; class Actinomycetes; order Actinomycetales; family Actinomycetaceae; genus Actinobaculum; species Actinobaculum sp. 352. Next base: position 17,186 of record NZ_RQSN01000008.1, read on the forward strand.
AAGAACTTGCGGGCCTCAATGCCCGCTGGGAGGCGGAGAAGGCGGGCCGTAACCGGGTGGGCGACCTGCGTGTGCGCCTTGATGAGTTGCGCACCGAGTTGGACCGCGCTATCCGTGAGGGCCGTTACGAAGATGCCGGTCGCTTGCAAAACGGTGACATTCCCTCTGTTGAACGAGAAATCGAGGCGGCGGAGGCGGCAGAGGCTGAAGGCGCTGATGCGGATCTTGAACCCATGATCGCGGAACGGGTTGACGCCGACGAAGTGGCTGAGGTGGTTGCCGCCTGGACGGGCGTGCCCGTCGGCCGCTTGCTGCAAGGGGAAACCGAGAAGCTGCTGTCCATGGAGGATGAGATCGGGCACCGGCTCATCGGCCAGAAGGCGGCCGTGCGCTCGGTGGCAGATGCGGTGCGGCGCTCACGTGCCGGGGTTTCCGATCCGAATCGCCCCACCGGTTCGTTCATGTTCCTCGGCCCGACGGGCGTGGGGAAGACGGAACTCGCGAAGTCGCTGGCAGACTTCCTCTTCGATGATGAGCGTGCGATGGTTCGCATTGACATGTCGGAGTATGCGGAAAAGCATACGGTGTCACGTTTGGTGGGCGCGCCGCCCGGATACGTCGGATACGAGGAAGGTGGCCAGCTGACCGAGGCCGTGCGGCGTCGACCCTATTCGGTCATCTTGCTGGACGAGGTGGAAAAGGCGCATCCGGATGTCTTCGATATCCTGCTGCAGGTGCTTGACGATGGTCGGCTGACCGATGGTCAGGGTAGGACCGTGGACTTCAAGAACACGTTGCTCATCCTGACATCCAACCTGGGATCGCAGGAATTAACCGACCCGACGCTGGATCAACAGACCCGGCACGACACGGTTCTTGCGGCCGTGCGGGAGGCCTTCAAGCCGGAGTTCCTCAATCGACTAGATGACATCGTCGTTTTCGACTCCTTGACCATGGAGGAGATTGGCAAGATTGTGGATCTGCAGGTTGCGCAGGTGTCCGAGCGACTGCAGGATCGTCGTATCACGCTGGAGGTGACTGACGCGGCTCGCGACTACCTGGCCCTGGACGGTTACGATCCGGCGTACGGTGCCCGGCCCCTGCGGCGGCTCATTCAGCGAGAGATAGGCGATCAGCTTGCTCGTATGCTCCTGGCCGGTGAAGCGAAGGATGGCGACACCGTGATGGCCGATGCGCGCGGTTTCGATATCGAGGCGCTGGTGGCCGCGCCGGGTGATGGTGGCGGTCTCGGCGATAGCACGTGGGGTGCGGCTGGGGCGGCTGGGTCGGCCACAGCGAGCAACGCGCCTGGCGAGCAGTCGGGCCTGGTGTTGACCGTGCGGCGCGAGGCGGCGCAGGAGCGCTGAGGGCCGAGAGCGGCAAGAAGTGTCGGGTTTTTCAAGAAGTGGAGCGAATAACCCGACACTTCTTGAAAAACCCTACATTTCTCGGGGTGGTGGGGGCATTTGCCGGGGAGACGGGGGTGGCAGGGGCGGTTCTAGGGGTGGTGAGACTGTGCCTCAGGGCCGCCAGGTGCGCATAGCATTCGTGAGCTCGGGCCATCCCGCCACATGGGCTGGCCCGAAGCGCTCCGCACCGAGGAAGATCCCGGCTCGCCCGGCGCCGCCGTCGGCGATGGGATCGACCCAGAGGAATGAACCCGATTGACCGAAGTGGCCGAAAGTGCGTGGCGAGAAACTGCCGCCGGTCCAATGTGGCGCCTTATGGCCGCGTATCTCAACGCCCAGTCCCCAGTCGTTGTTCTGTTGACGTCCGTAGCCGGGCAGAATACCCGCGAGGCCCGGGAATTGCACGGTTGCCGCCACAGCCTGCAGTTCGTGGCTTATGAGGCGCGGGTGTAGGAGTTCGACGGCGAAGAGAGCCAGATCGCTGACCGTTGAGATTCCTGAGTGTGCGGGAGACCCGTCAACGTCCGTGTCCGCCATACCGAGAGGCAGTAAAACCGATTCCTCTATCCATTCCTGGAAGGACGCGCCGACTCGCGTGGCGGTGTACTCGCCGAGGAGTTCGAAACCGTAATTCGAATAAATGCGGCGCTGCCAGGGCGGGGCGATGGGTTCGCCGCGTTCGGCGGGCAGCCCGGAGGCGTGTGCCAGCAGGTGTCGGACGGTGGAACCGGGAGGCCCTGCGGCGTCGTCAAGAGTCAGGAGACCGTGCTCGACAGCGCTGAGCACGGCCCAGGCGGATAGGAGCTTTGTGACGGAGGCGAGGGGAAAGCGGAAACTGCTGTCCCCGACGGTATGAAGCATCCGGTACGAAGAAGAGGTGCCAGTAGCTGCACGAGGCTGCGTCGTCGGTGGTGCCGAAGCGCCGACGGGCTGCGTGACGGGTTGAGTGCTGTTAGGTTGTCCGCTGACTGACTGTGTGGTGGTCGCTTGTGAGCCGCGAGGGCGCGCGCTGCCGGACCGTGTACCGAGGGGTTGTGTGCCGTCGGCACAGCCGCCGGACCGGCCAGCTGTGTGAGGAGTTGTCAATTGTTCGCTGGCGACGACGGCGAAGGCATGGGGGAAGTCGAAGTCGGACTGGGAGGATACGGACATGCTCCCAGTCTGCCACGCGTGAATAACTCGTATGTGGCGAAGGGGTGTATGCCCCGGGCGAAAGGCCACGTGAGCAGGTGAAAGGCTATACGAATCGCACGAAAGATGGTGTGAGACGGGTGGAGAAGTGCTGTATGCGGTGAAGGGCGGCACGACCCAGGCGAAGGGCCGTGTGGGGCAATGGTCGGATGCGATGTAGGGCAGATGGGTGCAAGTTCTTTACTCACGGCGGAGGCCGGGCCGTGAGGGGGCCGGAAACTTGGAGGTTGTGGGTGTGGGTGGGTACCAGGAGGCTATGGAGCCGCGTGGAAAGAACGCGGAGAATATGAGCTTGCATGCTGAAACCCAAAGGTTATGAGTCTGCGCTGCGGGGAGAATCCCTCCCGGGCGATGCGCGGAAACAGGCCGAGAGTGTGGAGCTGTGCCGTGCGCAGTGCCGTCCCGCCCGGGCGATGTGCGGAAACAGGCCGACCATGTGGCGGTGGCGCCGTGCCAGATTGGGCGTCGCGTTCGCTGTCAGGACAATGGTGACCGGTATCAAAGCGTTGTGAGCCAGCTGCCACCGGTGGGGCGAAAGCGCAGTAAACAAGCGACGTCGTCGTGCGCAAGAAGGGACTTCGAAAGGGCGAGTCGCGCCACAAAACGGTGAATTGGCGGGCTTTCGCGTTTCTGACTGCCGCGGCCGGACCGTAACCTAGAGGCATGCGAAAGATCAAGAACTGGCTAACAGATATGGACGGGGTCCTTATCCACGAGGAAAAAGCCCTTCCTGGCGCGGCGGAGTTTCTCACGACTCTGAATGAGCGGGAGATTCCTTTCCTTGTGTTGACGAACAATTCGATTTTCACGCCCCGCGATCTCTCTGCCCGGTTGGAGGTTGCCGGGTTGAATGTGCCAGAAGAGCACATTTGGACTTCAGCACTCGCGACAGCTGACTTTCTTAAGACTCAGTCGGAGTCTCGGCGTGCCTATGTCGTGGGCGAGGCCGGCCTGACAACAGCAATGTACGAGGCTGGCTTCACGAATACGAATGTTCGCCCGGAGCTCGTGGTACTTGGCGAAACGCGTACTTACAGCTTCGATGCGCTCACGCAGGCGATTCGGTTGATTGAGGGCGGCGCTCGTTTCATCGCCACAAACCCGGATGTCACCGGCCCCTCGGCGGAGGGATCCATTCCCGCGACGGGAGCGGTTGCGGCCATGATTTCTGCCGCCACAGGGAAGGTGCCGTACTTTGTCGGCAAGCCGAATCCAGTGATGCTTCGCCGAGGCCTGAATCGAATCGATGCCCACTCGGAGGAAACCGCACTGGTCGGGGACAGGATGGATACGGATATTCTGGCGGGGATGGAATCCGGGCTGGAGACGCATCTGGTGCTATCCGGATCGACGACGCTGGAAAAGATGGCGGAGTACGCGTTCCGACCCGACGCCGTACACAATGGCATCGGCGAGGTTGTCGACCTGATTCGCTAGTCCGTCTGCTAATCAGGGGCCATGCCGCAAACGGCACGGTGGGGGTCGGCTGCAGGATGCCCGAGTGGGTTCCGCAACCGACCCCGTCCTCTTTACACCACCTGGAGCAGCGCATTCTCCACAAGCTCGGGCATTGCCGGGTGGATCCAGTACTGGTTACGCGCGATGTCGCGCGCAGTCTGGTCCGTACTCATCGCCTGGATCAACACCTGAATCAGAGTTGAGGCCTGCGGGCCGATAATATGAGCGCCAAGGATCTGCGTGCTCTCCTTTTCGGCAATGATCTTGGCGAATCCGGTGGTATCCTCCATGGCCCAGCCGTAGGCGATATCGGCATACGCCTGCTTTCCGACGACGATGTCGTACCCGGCTTCACGAGCCTCTTCCTCGGTCAGACCCACGGAGGCTACCTGCGGGTTACCGAAGACGGCATGCGGCACAAAGCGATGGTCGGAGGTCTGTAAATCGTCCGGGTGCAGGAGATTGTGTCGGACTGTGCGGGCCTCGTGGTTGGCAACATGTTTGAGCTGGTAGGGAGAGCAGATGTCGCCCAATGCCCACACGCCGTCGAGGACTTCGCCACCTCCGATGACGCGCTGGTATTCATCGACGACGATCCTGCCGTCGTCGTGCGTATCGATACCGGCGGCGGTCACATCAAGGAGGTCGGAATTCGGTGTGCGGCTGACCGCCACCAACAGCTCGTCGGCCACCAGAGTCTCGGTGCCGTCCGTCGTCGTTCCGGTGATTTCAACGCCCAGGGGCGTGCGGTGCACTTCGGTGGTGTGGAAACCAAGATGCACGTCAAGGTTCTGGGAGGCGAGTTCCGTGTAACGCTGGGATATATCCCGGTCTTCTTTGCGAAGCAGCGCGTTGGAACGTGCCAGGATGCTGACTTTGACGCCGAAGGAAGAGAAGATGTGTGCCATTTCCGCGGCGATGAAGCCGGAACCGAGGATCGCCAGTGACGAGGGCAAATGCTCGAGGCGCATAATCGTGTCCGAGGTGTGTGGAAGCGCTTCGACGAGCCCTGGGATGGGCGGGATGACGGGCCGCGCCCCGGCGGCAATCACGACATGTTCGGCGGTGATCTCCTCGTCTTCGTCGTCGACAGTGACGCGCATAGTCTTTGGGCCGATGAACTGGCCGACTCCGCGGAAAACGGTCATATTCTTGTTGTCCGGGTGAGACTGCCGGTACTCGGCGCCGCCGTCGGAAATCGGGTCTAGGCGCCCGAAGATACGATCACGTACAGCGGGCCAATCGACGAAGTCGAGTGTTTCGGAGACGCCGTAGCGAGAAGCGTGCGCGGGTGCAGAGGCGATTTCCGCTGTATGGACGAACATCTTGGTCGGTATACAGCCGACATTTAAACAGGTACCGCCAAAGCGGCCTTTTTCAACAAAAGCGATGGAACGGCCGGAAAACTCTGGGCCCGGGATGGTATTGCCCGAGCCTGCTCCGACAATGAGTAGGTCGAAGTATCGCATGGCACCACACTAGCGGCTCGAATGGGCGCGGTGCACAAGTTCCCATACCGGGCATTAATGTCAGGACGATCTGCAAACAGGTGCCGTAGTTGTGCGCGGTATGTGATGGCTGTAGGAGGGCGTGCGCTATGTGATAGGACGGGTGGGCGTGGGGACAGGTGGGCGTGGGGACAGGTGGGCGTGCGCAGACTCGGTGCGTTCCTTCATGATCGGACAAAGTCACAGTGAAGGTATGAAGGTGTCAGGCTACCGACAACAGGTGGGCGTACCCGGCCGGAGTGTGCCGTCGTCGTCGCGCAGCGGCACACTCTAGGACCGGTGGTGATCGGTTTGTTCGTTCAGCGATGTTGGCCGTCGGTTCGACGATATCGGTTTGCCAGACCAACCATGCCAGCCTATTAGCTCAGCGGTGCCGGTTTATTCGTTCAGCGATGTCAGTCCGCCAGCTCGATAATGACCGGCACGTGATCCGAGGCGCCCTTTCCTTTGCGTTCATTCCGGTCGATATGGACGGCGGTGACCCTTTTCGCGACGGCAGGGGAGGCCCATGCGAAATCAATCCGCATCCCTTCATTGCGGGGGAAACGCAGGCGTTGATAGTCCCAGAAGGTGTAGCTAGCCCCTTCAGCATCACGAGTCACTTCAGTCAATCCCGCCTCGGCGAAGGCATTGAACGCGGCTCGCTCCGCATCTGTCACGTAGATGTCGTTGGCGAACGCGCTAATGTCCCACACGTCTTCGTCGCGTGGGGCGACGTTCCAGTCGCCGCCCAATAGCAAAGAAGCGCCAGGATCACCTGTTAGCGTGGAGTCGGCGGCCTTGTGTAAAGCGGCGAGGAAATCGAGTTTGTACCGGTAGTGGGGGTTGTCGATACTGCGGCCATTGGGCACGTAAATGCTCCATACCTCGATGCCGCCGCAACGGGCTCCGAGAGCGCGAGCTTCGAGCTGGGGGGCGTCGAGAAGACCGCCACTGCTTTTCTTCGCGTAGGGCGGTTGATCGGGGAACGATGTGCGCACATCTTCCAACCCCTGCCGTGATATGATCGCGACTCCATTCCACTGGTTCAGCCCGTGGGCAGCCACCTGGTATCCGGCGTTCTCGAAGGTGTCGGCCGGAAACTGTTCGGTCTTGCACTTCGTTTCCTGCAGGAGAAGGACATCGAGGTCCCAACGCTTGAGGACGTCTACGGCGCGTTCGGCGCGTGCCCGGATGGAGTTCACATTCCACGTTGCTATGCGCATGCCACTAGCCTAGCTGGGCTCCCGCTGAATGTGCGTGGCCCTGGCGTCGCCTGACGCCAGGGCTTGAAGGGCGGACTGTCTCCTGCCTCGGTGCGTAGCCTGGCTCAACCCGCGCTTGCTCTGTGGCCTTCGGATCTGTGCCCGCGATCTTGCGATGCGTCGGCCGTGGCGTGGGTGGCGCATGTGGTTGGTGTGGGTGCAAGGGGGCTTGCGGTGGCGCATGTGGTGGCTGGCGTGGGTGCATGTGGTGGCTGGCGCTAGTACAGCGGGGGCTTGCCGTGTAGCGCTGATAAAGGCGCTTGCGGTGGCGCTGGTGCAGGGCGACACGGTGCGCGACCGGTGCGGGATGGGTGGTGCGGCTAGCGCGAGGGTGGGTACATGCGGTGGTGCTGGTGCACAGGTGCCTGTGGTGTGGCAGGTGCGAGGGCAGTTGCAGTTGAGGAGGAAGAGCACCGTTTTGTGGTCGGTGCAGCGTAGGCTTAGCGCATGGGTAGCGCATTGGTGACCGGGGCGACGTCGGGAATTGGACTGGAGATCGCGTGGCAGCTTGCTGCCGAACGCAACGACCTGGTGCTGGTTGCACGCACGACTGCGCGGCTGGAGGAGTTGGCCGAGCAGATTCGGCAGGTTGCGGGTGTGCGCGTGGAGGCGCTGTCTGCGGATTTGGCGACGTCGACCGGCGCGCTCGCGGTGGCAGATCGGTTGCGTAGTACGACGCGGCCTATCGGACTGTTGGTCAATAATGCGGGTTTCGGCCTCGGGCAGGACTTTGTGGGCGGCGCGCTCAGCCGCGAACTCGCTGCGTTGGATGCGATGGTGAGAGCGGTGCTGATAACCAGCCATGCGGCGGCTGCTGCAATGGTGGCACGTCGTCGAGGTGCAATTCTGAATGTTGCGTCCATGACCGCGTTGACAGCGCAGGGGACGTATTCGGCCCACAAGGCCTGGGTACGAACGTTTACCGAAGGGTTGGCGGCGGAGTTGCGTGGTACGGGCGTGACAGCGACGGCCGTGTGCCCGGGTCTGGTTCGCACCGAGTTTCATGAGAGGTCCCACGTCGACGCCGGGCAGTGGCCAGCATTTGCTTTCACGACGCCGGCACATGTAGCCGAGGTCGCATTGGAGGCAGCTCGGCGCGGCAGGGTCCTTGTAACACCGACTCTGCGATACAAGGCAGCGGCTGCGGCTTTGAAGCTCGCACCGCGTTCGGTTGTCAGACGGGTTGCCGGCCCGGGCCTGTCGGGGCGAGGCAGTGAGACCCATTAGGGCTGAGAGCGTTGGGCTTGGTCTGGGTGGGGCCGTGGGGCGTCGGCTGGATGGGACTGCGGGGCTTGGTGCGGGTGAGAGGGTGAGACGTGGTGCGGGTGAGAGCGTGGGGTTTGGCATGTGTGGGAGCGCGTGGCGTGGTGCGAGTGGGAATGTGGGGGCCGTGGGGCTTGCTTGGTCTGGATGAGTGAGCGGAGGCGTACGCCCGGGGCCGTCGGAGCGGCATTGGCCAGGCACGCGGCCCGCTGCTGCGTTTGGGTGGGCCGAGTTGCCGGTCTTATCCGCGAGAAGTGGAGGGCGTGGCGAGAAATGTAGGTTTTTTCGCGGAGTTTCTTGAAAAACCCTCCACTTCTTGGGTGGTGTCCTAGCGTGGCAGGCGGCGCATGTGGCGGCGGGCGGAACACGGCGGGTGGTATGCGGAGTGAGGTCAGTTCTCCGGCGCCACGGCAAAGGTATCAGCAACAACATCACCTTCATCGAATGAGATGACGCCATAGTTGAGGTATCCGTTGTTGCAGACGGTCCCTCCTGCCGCACGTTCAGGTATTGTTGTCGTTACCACTTCGACGTTCTGGAGTCCTGGCTTCCACCGCATAAGCGTGGGCCCCTCATAACCGTTGGAGCGAAGCCGTTCCACATCGGGCCCCGGCAAGTCGGTCCACCAATAGGCGTACCCGTCACACAAGTTCAAACTGTTGGCCGATCCCCAGCCGAGGTGAACCGCCTCGCCTTCAGGCGAAAGTGCGACGACGAGGGCTTCGCCGAAATTCGTGGGTTCAACATCGGGAAGCTGCACGGAGACTTCCCAGTCATCGAGGACTGCGCCGACGAAGGGAATGTTGCCGTCAACATGAGTAATGGTGCGGATACTGGAACCATCGAAAGGTACGTAGTAGACCTCACGTGATCTGTGATAGGGACCGGCTGGTTGGCTCCACGCTGAGAAGGTCACTCCTTCTGCGCCGAGTACCGAGAACTGGGAGAATGTGTGCCCGATGCACTGCAACTGGTGGGTTGTGAAACCTGATCCTGCCCACTCCAATTCGAAGACGCATTGTTCACTATCGTCGGCGCGGTCGGCCAGCGCGACCGTGCGTCCGTGTGCAGAATTGACCAGACCGGGGAGCCAGGCCCAGAAGAAGCCCTCGGGGGGATCAACGCTGGTGACGGCACCCGTAGATAGATCTGCCAGATAAAAGCGAGAAGCACTGTCCTCGAGGCCGGATCCCCCGTCGTAGTCGATAGCTTGGTTCTCGACCAGGAGAACAAAGTTATCATAGAACAGTACCTTCACGATTGCTCGAGTTGAGTCTTCGGGAGTTCTTGTGAGTAACACCGTGCCGTTGTGATCGAGAATCTTCACCCCACGAGGATCAGTGCCTCCGTCCGGAACGACGGTAAACTGGCCGTTCGTCTGTGACATGTCGGCAATGTCCGGGTATTGGGCGACACTAACAACCGGTTCCTCCGACTTGTCAGCGATGGGGAGGGGACTCACGTTTTCGGGAAGTGTTGGCCCTGGGTTCGGGAGAGTCGGAGCGCCGCCCGTGGGGCTGGCCGGAGAGGAGTTGCTATCGCCACAACCGCCAGCCCACACAAGCGTCACGAGAAGAACAAGACCGACGCTAAACGCCGATGTTCTGGAAAGACCTGTTTGCGTCATTTGCTTCCTTCACCTTGGTGAACGGATCCGTAACCATGGTCCGACGGAGCTTCCCGCTGAAGTCGTAGGGTTCAAAGATGTTGACGATCCCACTGCCGTTCGAGTAAACGGTGTAGCCAAACGCGACATTGAAGTGCCCACCTGTGCCGGTGCCCGCAGGAACATATGTCGACACGCCTGGACTTAGCTTTGGATGAAGAATCACCGGGGCTTTCTTGTGCCCAACAGTGCCGCTGATCTGCCCGATCCACTTACTGACGCTCCATCCACTGATAGACCTGACGACGTACCCGTTTACGCGCTGTGACCAACCGGGCATGTATCTATTGACTGCGTTTACGAAGTTATAGATCGATGTTCCCCCGCTACCCGTACCGAGCCGATTTGCCCATAGTTGCTGAGAATTAGCACTGGGGCTGCGCGGGTCGTGAAGTCCCATGAAGTTCGCTGACGCCGGACCGCACCAGTTCGAGCGCTGTTGCTTGCCTGCTCGTGTCGTGGTTACTAATCGCGCTCGCGATACGACAGTTGTCCGGGCTGCTGTGGAGGAGTTGGAATCTGTTTCCACATCGGCAAACGCGCTTTCCGCAGGGAAGGCTTCGCGAACATCGGCTGAAATGTCACCTGTGTCGGTGAATTGATCGTCGGCGAGAACCTTCCCGGCAGATGACTTAGCGTTCATCAGATCTTGTCGGAGCATTTCGCGTTGTTGATCTGGCGGAAGTGTGAGCAGGTCATAGATCGTGGACTCCCAGGGGACATCGCCACTGATTTCAGTGGATTCAGTGATGTTGTTGATGTCAAGGCGTTCTTCCAGGGGGATGTCCGTGTCTGACCAACCCCAGAAGGGGCAGTAGTATAGGGCATCTACCGGGATACAGGAAAGATGCTCGAGAAGGTCAAACTCCTGAGCTGACCTCGTTACATTCTCGCGAGTCGAGGCGCCTGAAGAACCGGTTGCCTCAAGGTTTGCGATCTCGTTGTCAAGATTCGCGACAACAGCGGTTCTGTATTGAGTTCCAAGTTGGGGGGAGGATTGGCTGTCATCATCGGTAGTTCCTGCCATTGGTGCTAGTAAGAGCGACAACGACGACACAAAGCCAACAATAGATGGTCTCATGTTGGTGTCCCTTTCTGTTATGCGACACCACCATTGGCATCGCGTACTCAGTATACATGGCTTCTGGGGTTGTGTATAGGCATTCGAGGGCTAAGTTGCGCGTCTTTTGTGTGAGAAGTGGAGGGTTTCGCGAGAAGTGTCGGGTCTTTCGCGAAGCTTCTTGAAACAACCTCCACTTCTTGGGCCGTCGGGGCTCGATAAGGCGCACGAGGCGCACGAGGAGCACAGGGCGCATGACACGGGTCGCAACGCCGTGCACCAGGCATACACAGCGCACGAGGCGGCGCACTAGGTGAAGCACGACGCGACGCATATGGCAGGTCACAGCACAGCGTGCTAGTGAAGAGACCGCCCGATGCGCGGCAGGTCCGGGTGTGAGAAGGGCCCGGTGCCGTTCGCGGCGTCGTCGTAAAATGGACAGCGGCAATCGCCGGGCGGGTTGCCGGTGCACGTACAGCGGCAGGGGCGGACCAGCACCTGCGTAGCGCCAAGGCACCAGGAAGCATCGATATACGCGAGGATAGGAGACGGTTTTGCCGGATTCGATGCCGGAATCGGCGGGGACGAACGGCGTACCAGCAGGCGCATCCGAAGTTGCCGATGCCTCACACGATGCCAGTGCCTCATGCAATGCCGATGCCTCGCAGGACTCCGAGGGAAGGTCCTCCTCGCCCGTCGACATGGCACGGGAGTTCCCTCCCGTGGAGCCTACGCACTGCGCCGCCGAACTGGCCGATGCGGGCCAGGAATCCGTGCTCGCGGGCGTTGTGCCTCTTGTGCTTGCTCACTCGGAACTCAGTAGCACCGGCTCGGTGCCCGCCTCGTCCTCCGTCGGCCGGCCGCGAGACCCTGGAATCGAAGAACGCGCACTGATGTGTGCCCTGGAGATCTACGCCCGGTTGGGCTGGTCGGGGTTCACGATCGGCAAGGTCGCCAAGCGGGGGCATATGGGCAAATCGTCGCTCTATCTGCGCTGGCCAACGAAGGAAGACATCCTGTTGGACGCTTTCAACGCGACGGACGCCTTCTTCCAACGGCACGAGGCTGAACTGGGCGATATCCCCTTCATCGAGCGCATGTTGCGGATCGCGGAACACCGGGTTCGCACGTACTACACGCCTGTCGGTCAGGCGGTCATCCGCCTCAATCTGGAGAACCAGATGTTGCCTGAGGCCGTCGGCGAATTGTGGCGGAAATCCGTCGGTGGCGCCGTTATGCGCACGCGGCATCTGATTCAAGCGGGCATCGATAACGGCGATCTACGGCCGGAGACCAACTTGGTGCAGCTGGGTGACGCCTTGGAAGGTGGAATGACTATGCATGTGCTCGCTACGCCGACTGAGTTGCGGGACCGTGCCATCGCCCGGCTGGATATCTATTCGAATGAGCTGGTTGCGGGCACGCTTGGGCCGTGGCTGACTGAGCAGGCGCTGCGCGACGTGGAAAGGCGTGGCTCACAACGCGCAGTTGCTCTTTTGCCGCTGATAGCGTTGGCTCGCCCGACGCAGTAACTTCGGCGGCAGGTGAATCAGGTGTTGCGCACGGCGTGCCCAGTCTGGGTGTAGGTGTGACCGAATAGCCTCTGAACAGGCACGAGGTGAGCGAGGTACCACTATCAGGCCGATGGTGAATTCCCAGAGCGACGACGGGTCTGTTCCCGCGGCGGGACGGCCAGGCCTGCTTCGACGGGTGAACTATCAATCCGACGCCGAGTACCACGCGTCGCCCGGGGAGTGTGAACCGGCAACGAGTTCCTGCAGGCGCTGGCGGTCAACCTTGCCCGTGGGGCCGAGCGGTAAGGCGTCGATCGCCTTGAGATGTCGGGGGAGTTTGAATCGCGCGATGCGACCATCGAGGTAATCGCGCGCCTCCTCCAGTGTGAGCGGATGGTTCGCATCCCGCGGGACGACGACGGCAAGTGGCGTCTCACCCCACCGCGCGTCGGGCACGCCGATTACCGCCACGTCTACAACGCCGGGATGCGTGCGTAATTCTCGTTCGATCTCCGCCGGGGAGATGTTCTCACCGCCAGAGATAATCAACTCCTTGATGCGCCCGCGAATGTAGAAGAAGCCTTCCTCATCGTGTTCCGCCAGGTCACCGGTGCGAAACCAGCCGTCGGCGGTGAATCCAAGATCGGCAGTGGCTCCGAGGTTCCAATATCCCCGTGTCACATTGCCGCCGCGTACCCAGATCTCGCCGACGTCTCCGGGCCCGACGTCGGTTGCCTCAGGCAGGGAAACCGTCTCGTCCGGCCCGTCGCCTGCCGCCACGCTGGCAGGGTCAACAAGACGGATATCCGTATGCGGGTATGCGCGACCGACCGAGCCAATGTGCTGCCGCACTTGCGATGGTGGCAGCATCGTTCCGCCACCACAGGTCTCCGTCATTCCCCACGAATTACACAGTGGGATGTCGCGTTCGGCGTATGCCTCGAGCAGATCGAGGGGCGCGGTTGCGCCTCCGACCACCGCGACGCGCAGGCTGGAGAGGTCCCGCCGGGCGAAGTCGGGATGGCACCGCATGGCGTCGAACATCGTGGGAACTCCGAACGTCGTCGTAACGTGTTCACGTTCGATCAACTCCAGTGCCTGCCCGACGTCAAAGGTTCGTTGAATCACCACCGTTCCGCCCGCAAGCATGGTCTGCAGCGAGAAGGTGTGTAAGCCCCCTACATGCCCGAAAGGCGCCACCGTTAGTGTCACATCGCGCGAGCAGTCACCGAGGGTGTCGACAACATTGGCCCACGATGTCCACAGATTCCGGTAAGTAATGGTCACCCCCTTGGGCCGACCGGAGGAACCGGAGGTGTACTGCAGGAGAAGTAGATCGTCGGCAGCGATCACGACCGGAGGCAGGGCGGGGCGATCAAGTTCGCCGCCCGGCAGTTCGCTGAGGCGGTGCCAACGCGCAGAGAGTGAATCCGAGACGGGATCCGTCGTTGGATCTTTGTCGTCCACAATCCAAGTGATCGGAGGCGGAGGATCCGCTGTTGCAGAGTCTGTTCCGGTTGAGCCCAGTGGGAGCGAGTCCATAACGCCGTCGAACTCATCGGCATGGCGTGGTCCGCAGATGACCACGGAGCAGCCGGCGTCGGCGATGATCGTGGCGGCCTCCCGCGCCGGAAGGCGGAAGTTGAGCGGAACGAGGACGGCGCCCAGCCGGGCCACGGAAAGGGTTGCGATCAGGTAGAGAGCGGCGTTGCGGCGGATGATTCCGACTCTGTCGCCGCGTCCGACGCCGAGTTCGGCCAATCGCGACGCCGTGCGGGTGGCAAAGCCATTGATATCGGACCGGCTCCAAGTGTGTGTGAGCACGCTGATGCACGGGTGGCTCGGGGCCTCCGCGGTCAGAAGATCAAAAGCCACCGCTAGCGATCCACCCGACGAAATCATGGCCGCACTTTCATCGCGAGAGGTTGATTCATCCGGGGTTGCGGAGCCCTTCTCGAAGGCCGCTTCGGTTTCATCCAGCGGGCTTAAGGAACTGGCCGACGCGGTCGAAGACACCGCGCCGATAGGGGTGCGAGCGGTGCACCGCAACTCGGGCGCGCCGCTCGTCCGTCCATCTGAAACATGCCCACCGCTCATAGGCCGACGTCAGCGTCCTTGCACTGGGCGGGTCTTATCCACCGCGCGATACACGAAGGTCAGCACCAGGCCGACTAGTGCGATAATCGCCGCTATGTAGAAGGCCCGTGAGAAGTCGCCGTCGGCGGATTCGGCCATATTCGAAGCCCATCGCGGTGCAACGACTCCGGACAGTGCGTAGGCGGAGAAGATGATCCCGTAGTTGACTCCTTGGTTTCGCGGGCCGAAGTTCCCCATCGTCAGCGGTGGGAAAAGGCTCATAACTCCGCCGAAGGCGAATCCGAGAACGACGACGCCGGCTGTGAGCACAGCGATTCCAGAACCGGAGCCGAGTGCCGTAAGTGCCAGTGCAGCCAACACAAAAACGATTGCCAAGGACGTGATGACGCCAATGCGGTCCGAGATCCAACCCCAGCTGATCCGACCGATGGCGTTGAACACGGCGAGAAGCGACACGTAGAGCGCCGCGGTTGCCGCGCTCAGGCCGAACATGCCCTCACTGATGGGCGAGAGATTCGAGGTGATCATCAGCCCGAAGAAAGCGCCCGCGATGAACATCGGTACCATAACCCAGAACTGGGGTGTGCCGAGCATGCCTTTCCAGTTGATCTGGCGCATCGCGCGAGTACCGCCTGAGCTGACCGGAGGGGTCCAACCGGCTGGCGTGTAGCCAGGCGGGCACGGTCGGATGAGGAACAGACCGACGGCCGCCACAACGACGGCGAACACGACGCCGAGGGTGACAAATGCCTTCGATACACCTAAGGAAGAGACCAGTGTGCGCCCCAACGGAGCGAACAGGGCGGAGCCGGCGCCCATGCCGCCGGTGATAACTCCGGAGGCGAAGCCACGCTTGTCGGGGAAGAACTTCAAGGTGTTGTTCAATGCTGCCGAGTACATCATGCCTTGCCCAAAACCGGCAACTATGCCGTAGGCGAGGTAGAAGACGGGCAGGCTGGTTGCCAGTCCGGCAATGATGTGGCCTGATCCGAAGAGCAGGCCGCCCAGGATCACAAGTTTGCGTGAATGCCCGTGATCAAGCAGAAACCCGGAGAGCACCATGACAATGGGTGCCAACATGGATGTCAACCCGAAGGCGAACATAACACTGGGCATGTCCCAGCCGCGCAGCTGTGCGAACGGCTGGGCGAAAACGGAGAAGGAGTAGAGTGCGCCACCCATAAGTAGGGCGACGACGGCGCCTACCAGCACCATGTTGCGGTTGGGGGCGGTTGTAGATGGCGGAGTCGTCATTCAAAAGCCTTTCTATGCGTGTGGTGGGATTTGCGGTGTAGCGTCTATTGCGATGCCTCGGCAGCAACGCGAGCATCAATGGTGGTACGTAGGTTCCCCCACTCCTCGCGGAAGAGCCCCGGATCCATTTCCTTCAGGTCGGCGGCAATGGCCGGGCGGAAGTCCATCTGCTCCAGGATGTGTTTCTTGAGGTCTATACCTGGTGCGATTTCGGTCAGGACCACCTCACCGTCGCGTAATTCGAAGACGGCTCGTTCCGTCACGTACACGACCTTTTGTCCGATGGCTGCCGAGCGTGCCCCGGAGAAGGTAACTTGTTCGACGTCGCGCACGAACTTATGGATCCTGCCCTCTTCGACGATTTCGCATCTGCCCTCACCGAATTGGACCTTGAGGCCACCTGCGGTGAAGGTTCCGGCGAAGACCACGCGCTTCGCGGTGGCCGTGATATTGATGAAGCCGCCGCATCCGGCCACGCGGCCATTGAATTTCGAAACGTTGAGATTACCGTGGCTGTCCGCCTGGGCGAGGCCGAGGATGGTCAGATCGAGGCCACCGCCGTCGTAGTAGTCGAACTGTTCGTGCATGCCAACTTGGGCGAGGGCGTTGTAGCTGTGCCCGAAGTTTTTATCGTCGGCGGCTGTTCCGCCCACGGCACCGGCCTCGGTGGTCAGCAGCGCGTAGTCGGAGATGCCCTCGTCGGACATGATCACTCCGACTTCCGCCGGGACTCCGACGCCGAGATTCATCACATCGCCGGGGCGGATTTCGGCTGCGGCGCGGCGTGCCATCACCTTTCGCTCGGTCAGCGGTATGGGTTTGAAGCCGGAGACCGGTACCTTGACCTGCCCCGAGAAGGCGGGGTTGTACTGCGTGTACTCGGTCTGCATGTGGTTCTCCGGTTCCGAGACGACGATGTAATCGACGACGTTGCCGGGAACGCGCACGAGATTCGGGTCAAGCGAACCCGTTTGTACCACTGTTTTCGCCTGGGCGATAACAATGCCTCCCGAGTTGTGGACGGCCTGGGCGATGGGCAGAATCTCCATCTTCAGGCCCTCCTGCTCCATGGTGAGATTCCCGGCCTCGTCGGCATACGTGCCTCGAATCAGTCCGATGTCGATGGGGAAGGCGCGGTAGAAGAGATACTCATCACCGTCGAGTTCGACGAGCTTGACCAGATCTTCGGTTGTCACATCGTTGACCTTCGCGCCTTCCAGGCGGGGATCGACGAAGGTTCCCAGTCCGACCTTGGTGATGACTCCCGGACGGCGGGCGGCGATTTCGCGGTACAACGCTGTGATCACGCCTTGCGGGAGGTTGTAACATTCGAGTTTGTTCTCGGCTGCCAGTTTTCCCAGATCGGGCGAGGCGGACATAATCCCGCCGATCCAGCGTTTCACGAGGCCTTCATAGGAAAGCTTACTTAAGCCCTCGCGTTTGCCACGCGCTCCGACGGCGGATGAGTTGATAATGGTCAGACCGTGCGGTCCATCGCCGCCGATCCAGCGTTCTTCCAGTGCTGCGATAACCTCTTGGTTGACGCAGGAAAGTCCGAATCCAGAGAAGGCGACCGTATCGCCGTCCTTGATAAGTGCTGCGGCGTCTGCCGCCGAGATGACTTTCGCCATGAACTACTCCCTTGCAGTTAACCGGTGCCGACTATGGCAGCGGGGCGTTGACGGGTGGGAGGTCCCAGAGCCGAAATCTCCCGCGTGTTTTGAGTCTAACATCCATTACACACCAATACGGACTACTTTGGTCCTATATTTGATTGTGTGGGACTGCTTACGCTCGATACGACGGCTCCGCCCCTTCGTCGTCGTACGGCACAGTTGCCGGTGAGCGAGAAGTGGATAACGGCTTCCTGTTCTAAGAGGATGGTCGGAACCGCGCATAACTACACAACCGGAAAGGAACCAACGATGGATTTCAGCCTGACGGAAGAGCAGGAACTCTTGCTGGCAAGCCTCGATGAACTGCTCGACGAGTACGCAACACCGGCCTATATTGCCGAGGTCGACGCCAAACATGAACAGCCGGTCGCCTTCAAGAAGGCGATGCATGAGGCGGGATTCCTGACGCTGGGATTCCCCGAGGAGTACGGCGGCACGCCCATCGATACCGTCACCATGTGCATGATCGGAGAGCGGGTTGCCGCGCGCGGGCTCAACCTCGGATACGCCACGGAAATCCTGCAGGTGCTGGATATTTTGGAGTTCGGCTCGGAGGAGCAGAAGCAACAGGTACTCTCGGTACTTGCCGACGGCGGTGTGCCCTTTGCACTCGCCTTCACCGAACCGCAGGCCGGATCGGACTCCTCGAGTATGCAGATGACTGCAGAGCATCGTGACGGCAAGGTCTACTTCAACGGAACAAAGACGCTGATCACCAACGCGGTGGGAACCAAGTACCTGTTGACAATGGCACGCAATCCCGACGCCGAGGATCCGCGCCGCGCCATCTCGATGTACCTGGTCCCTACCGATACTCCCGGAATTGAGCTGACGCCGATCGACAAGATGTGTTGGCATACCGCCGATTCCTCCGAGATCTACTACAACAATGCCGAGGTGGACGAGTCCTGCCTCGTAGGCGTCAAGGGCAACGGCTTCGTGCAGCTGATGAAGAACTTCGAGGTAGAGCGCATTATGACCTCCACACAGTCACTTGGGCTGGCGGAGGCTGCCTTCCAAGACGCGGCCGAGTATGCGGCTAGCCGCGTACAGTTCGGGAAGCCGATCGGTAGTTTCCAGCTTATTCAGGAGAAGCTGACCGATATGGCGATCAAGATCGAGAACATGAAGAACATCATCTACCACTCGGCGTGGATGGTCGACAACAAGTGCCTCGATCGCAAGCAGGCCGCCCTGTGCAAGCGGTACTGCTCAATCGCCGCCTTCGAGGTGTGCGACGACGCCCTGCAGATTCATGGCGGCGTCGGCGTGACTGAGGGCGTGCGTGTGGAGCGGCTGTGGCGCGACGCCCGCGGGCATCGATTCGGCGGCGGCACCGACGAGATCATGGTGCATGTGGCGGGCCGCCAGATCGTGCGTGAGCATACGAAGTGAGGCGCGGGTGTGGGGGCCGCCGGGGAGGTGGCGCCCACACCCGGAGGATTGTCCTTCTCCTACGTTTAGCATTCCTTGATGCCTATCGCATAAGTTAGGTGTATTCGCAGGATCCAGCTCGGTAACGTGTCATACCAGTATGACGGTCAAGGCGAAAACACACATGGTCGCCAATAACAGGACAAGGTCACCAAAGGAGAAGGTCATCGGGTCGCGGATGGTGTGGCCCGTACGGCCCAAGCCGCGCGATTCGAGCGCCAACGCTATTCGCTCGGATGAGCGGATAGAAGTGACCAGTAGGGCGAAGGCAGCGCGGGCGAAGCTTTTGACGCCTTGGCGCGGTGCCCCCCTTCGTGTTAGGGGTGCCCGCACCGCTTGTGCGGCGCGAATCGTCGTCCAACGAGTGGGCATGGCTTCCAACATGCGGTGGCCGGACAGAATCGCATAGGCGTAACGAGGGCTGAGATGTAGGTTCTGGATGAGGCTGATCATCAGGTCGCGTGGCCGGGTGGTGGCGAGAAAACCTACGGTGAGCACTCCGATCAGCATGGCGCGTAATGCGAGAGCGGCTCCGATTGAGAGCCCTTCAATCGTGATCGGCACCGGCAACGTTGCCCATAAGCGGAGCCCCGGCCTGCTCATGGCGTTAACGAGAACGATCCCCATCGCGAAGGAGAGGAAGGGGATCTGCGAGAGTATGATCGTCCGCCAGGGAACACGGCCCGCTGCACGTACTCCGGCGAGCGCCGTCGTGTACAGCACGAGAATCGGCAGTGGTCGGAAGAGGAATAGAACCGCAATGGATACGGCGAGGACAGCAGCGGCTTTCACCAGTGGATGACGCCTCGCCAGCCACGAGTCTCGTATCATCGCCCCGCTTCCAATGCCATGTCGTCAAGCGCTTGTAATAGGTGGGAGAGCTCACTTCGAGTATGGTCGCGTGAAGCCTGGTGCGGGGGATTTTGATCAACCGGTGCCTGACTGTTCCCTCTTGCCGTAGTTCCTGCCGTGTGATGGACGGGTTGATGTACCCGGCCGGAGTACGGTTGAGCGCGATTCTCTTGTTCTGCAGTCCATGCCGCCAGCTCGGTTACCAACCGTGGCGGGCACAGATGTGCCGCGGCGCAGAGAGCAGGGTCTGCAAAAACGGTAGCCGGAGGCCCATCTGCCACAATCCTCCCGTCGGCGAGGACGATCACGCGATCCGCGTATGCCGCTACCGCCCGCATGTCATGGCTGGAGACGGCGACGCAGACACCGCCGTCGGCGTGTTGACGCAAGCACCGCATTACCGAGATCGCGGCGTGCCGATCCAGCCCGAAAGTCGGCTCGTCGGCAAGGAGAACGGGACGGTTGTGTGCCAGTATGGCTGCCAGGCTGAGTAGGCGTTTCTGCCCGCCGGAAAGCCGAAATGGATCACGGTCGGCAAATGGTGTCAGGCCGAACTCCGCCAGCAGTGCTCCGGCAGGTGCACGGTCGCTCAGCCCATACTCCACTTCAGCCAGAACGGTCCGTCCGGCGAACTGATGCTCGGGATTTTGGAACACGACGCCGACGCGTGGTGCCTGGACGGTGCCGCTATGCGGCGGAATTAGCTTGGCAAGAGTATGCAGCAGGGTTGATTTCCCGGATCCATTGGAACCAACAAGCGCTGTTAGTTCCCCCGCGTATAAGGTGAAGTTGATTCCTGCGACGACAGGTGGATCAGTTTTTTGTCGAATGGTCCTCGTTATGGCGAGGTCGCGAGCGACGACGACGGCTCGTTTCGTTCTGGTACTGTGCTGCGAGGCGGTGCGGGCGGTCTCGAAGCCTTCGTCGGCGTCAAAGTCGTGGCCCGTACTGAAGTCGTTGCCAGCGCTCAAAGTGCGGCTTGTGCCGAAACTGCCGCCGCTGCTGAAGTCGTTGCCGGTTCCGACTCTGCATCGTATTGTCTCGATGTCGATCTCACCGGCTTCTCCAATGATCGCGTCGTCGGCGTCGTTTCCCAAGAGCGCCCGTAACTCCACATCAATGGGCAGCCAGCAGCCCTGCCCGATGAGTTCACGGACCTGACCCCAACGGGCCTTGGATATCCGGAGGTCCCAACGCAGTTCGCCGCTCGGGCCGAGTACGAGCCAGCGGTCGGGCAGTCCTTTCAATCCGTCGGCGGCTGCCAGTTCATCAAGGCGGTGCTCGACCAGTATCATCGCCGCATCGGTTTCGTGGCGGATAGACGTGATGGTCTCGCGTACAGCGGTGATTCCGTCGGCGTCGAGCATGGAGGTAGGTTCGTCCAAGAGGAGTAGTCGGGGGTGTGCGACGACGGCGGTGGCCAGGCTAATACGTTGTAACTCGCCGCCTGATAAGGCTTGTGTTGTTCTGCCCCGTAGCCCTTCAGCGCCACTGATGCGAAGTGCCCAGCCGATCCGCTGTTCCATCTGTGCAGCGGGAAATCCGAGGTTCTCCAGCGGAAGGGCGACCTCATCGTCAACATCGGACAGGCATATCGACGACTCGGGATCCTGCATTGCCACGCCAATGAGGTCGGCAAGGTCATAGACCTGATGGTCCTGTGGCCTGCGTCCGGTGACTTCGAGTTCTCCACTGACTCTGGCAGCGAAGGCGTTGGGAATGGCGCCGTGCAACAGGCGTATCAGGCTGGATTTCCCCGAGCCGGTCGGGCCGACCAGCAACACGCTCTCACCCATCTCAAGGCTGAAGGTCAAGGGACCGACGCCGGTACCGGTGGGGAATAGGCAGCTTACGTCCCGTGCTCGCACAACCACGCGGTCGCCGGTACCGGATTGGTCGTTACTGGTACTTGTCATAAGAGGTACCGGTATCACTTTCGCCGTGTGGTGATGCTTCCGCTGCTCGGGTCGGAGCGGTGGGGTGTTGCGATGTGCTGCGGGATGCGGGCCGGTTCTGCCGGGGTAACCGCTGTGCACCATCCGACCGCTGTGTACCTTCTGACCACGGCGCATCTTCCGACCGCTGTGCACCCTCCCGCACGATGGCGAAATCGTCCAAAACGCCGGTAGAACGTAGTGCTTCTACTATGACTTTTGCGAGCAGACCGCCCAGGACAAGGCCGGAGACCGCCTGTATACCGAAACGGGCGAGGATAATGGACTGTCCCCACCAGCCTGAGCGGAAAGCGTTGAGAACGAAAACAGCCGCAGCTCCGCAGGCGCCCGATAGCGCGTAGATTCCCCATCCAAAGCGGCGGTAGCGGGTCAGTGTGAAGGGCAACTCCGAACCTAAGCCCTGTAGCGTTGCCGAGAGAAGTAGCATGGGGCCAACCGGAGAACCGAGGAATACTACCTCAACAACGGCGGCGATGACCTCCGCAATAACTCCTACTCCTGGGTACCGGATAATCGCAATGGCGATCGGCGCCACCAGCAGCCATCCGCCGAACAAGATGTGCTGGGCAAGGTCGCCACCCGGCCCCATAGCGATGGCGAGGGCATTCCATGCCTGCACTAAGGCCCAGTACAGGAAGCCGAAGACGACGGCGAGCATCACCAGTAGGACGATGTCACGCATGGCGAGGCCGCGCCGGGTGGGTTTCGCGGGTGCGTGGTCCGTCTTCTCAGACATCGGTTCCTCCTGCCACGAGTGGAGAAATGTCATCGGTGGTATGTGACGGACTGTTGAGTGACAAGGTCAGATGCGAAGTGACATGCTGAACGGAGTTTCCCACGTGCACCCATGCGGCGAATACGCTTGCGAGGATGGTGCCGATGTCGCCGGCGAGTCGAGTGACAAAGTGGTGCGATCCGCGGAAGACGCCGCTTTCCTTCGCGATGTCTATCGCCTTTGCAATATCGCGCATGTGGTCGGGAGTGCCACCGAGTGCCGCTGTGTCGGCAAGAGGATAGAGAGTCCATTCGGCGGTCGCGTATCGGCCGGTCACGCGCCCGCTTGGAGTATCGACGACACGAGGGCTGACACGGCCGGGTGTGGAGCAGGCGACTTCGCCGGGGCACCCGCGTGACAGGAGCAGAGTGATGGAGGCGTGTGCTCCGGTTGCCGCAATGGCCTCCGCCAGGTCGGTGACATAGCGGAGAAGTGTGGCTTCCTCTCCGCCGAGATATGTGCTGACATCGCCGGTTTCGACGACGAGGCCGGTGGCATCAGTTTGAGCCAATGCTGAGAGAATCTGGTCGGCAAAGTGATCAGACATAATTGCGGCGGTGATTCGTGCACCAACGCCAAAAGCCAGCGGGTCGGCGACCG
This sequence comes from Actinobaculum sp. 352, assembly GCF_003957265.1. Classification (NCBI taxonomy): domain Bacteria; kingdom Bacillati; phylum Actinomycetota; class Actinomycetes; order Actinomycetales; family Actinomycetaceae; genus Actinobaculum; species Actinobaculum sp. 352. The sequence continues at coordinate 40,142 of NZ_RQSN01000008.1, forward strand.
TGGTCGGTATCGCGGCTGGTTGTTTCGGAGACATCAGGGAATTCTCCCTTCTATATCCGGGAGAAGGATGCACCCCCTATGGCGCGTCCCCTGAGATCGCTTCCTCCACCGGCATTACCCGGATCAGGTTCAACGGTCGGAGCAGTGCTCCCTCTCAGCCCGATCTGGGCTCCCGTGCGTCTTCGACCTTACCACGACTAGAGATCCCAGGCGACTACACCGCCCATCTGTCGCCTAGTATCGCCTCGGGGAGCGACTGCCCCTTATTGTTCGCGATGCTGGGGATTCCGATGATGACCCGCACTTCTCAGTTGTTGCCACTTGGTTGTTGCGCAGGCTCTTCGATCGTTCGGGTTGTGGTGGGTGTGGTGGTTTCTTTTGGTGCAAACCGGGTGGGATCGGTGTTGCCTGCTGCAGCTACCGGTTTCATGAGGGGAGAGGGAGCCGTTCCGGTTTGTTGCGTCGTGGGTTGGTCGTCATCCGAGTCGGATTGCTTCTGGATCGGCAGCGGGATGCGAAGTTTCTTCGGGATGGCGAAGAAGATGCCGCAGGCGACGAAAGTCAGGGAGACGACGAGTGACTCGCGAGCGTCCCGTGCTGCTATGCAACCGTTAACCCACGCAGCATCAATCATCCCATCTGCCTCGCTATAGAGTTCGTCGGGTTGTGCATCAAGATAGTCCTGGCGGGCGTTGCCTGCCTCGCTGGTGAATCTCAGAACGGCGTTTGGGGAGCTGCCGAATCCCGGTTTGAAAACAGGGACGCAGTGGACGGTGGCGTCGGTGTAGGTGTCGTCGTGGAAGGTGGGTTCGTGTAGTGCGAGCCAGGCGATGCCATAGGTGGCGATGAAGAGGAAGAGGAAGCGGATGAATGTGCCGGTGATATGGTAGCGGGTGTCATTCATTGCTGGGTCAGATAGTGCCGATGTCTGTGTTGGAGTTTGTGGTTCAGACATGATGCCTCCATTCCGGAGTGGTGCGTGTGGGGCGAGGTTTTCGACGTGGCAGTGTGATGGTGACGCATCGCGTGAAAGGAATGGAGAGAGCAACGACGAGTGAGGCGGCGCCGGTGAAGAGGATGTCGATCCGCCTGTCCATGCGCGCGACATGACAGGCCGTGGGCCAAGATGCCTTTAGCATTTTTTGTATGTCGTCGCCATAGCTCATATCGTCGGCGTACTCATCGAAGGCGGTGAGGGTTTGTTCGTCGGGCTGGACCACGTTGCCTGGCACTGCGCCGAATGTTGGATAGATGATCGGAGCGCAATGCACACGCCCAATATTGCTGTCACGGAAGCTTGGCTTGGTTAGAGCCAACCATCCCAGGATAAACAGCGCGATTACTATCACAGCAATACGGACAACACGCCCGTTGAAAGAGACTTGTGGTCGCATGGCTCCTTTTCAGTGGAGTGGTTGTGCGTCTGTCGTGAAGGAAGTTGCTACAACTTGTTGCGGGTTAGGTGTCCTGTGACGGCTGCTCGCTATCGACGGTTTCTCCTTGGTCTCGATTGCCTGTGTTGCCCTTTTGTCTCGGCGGGATGGAAAAGAAGATGATGGTGGCGAGTAGGGAGGCGAGGATGATATGTGTTTGTCGGCTCATACGAGCGACTTCGCAGCCTTGGGCCCAGGTCTGTTTGAGGTCAACGTTGTTGATCGTCCGATTTCCGTCCCTCTGCGATTCTAGGTACTGGTTGTAAGCGCTAACCGAATCGTTGTCAAATTCCACAATCTCACCTGAACGTTGGCCGTATCCGGGGGAAACGACGGAGACACATTGGACCTTTACTTCGGCGTAGTAGTCGTAGAAGCTGGGATTGCTGAAGAGGAACCAGATGATATACAAAAGGGCTACGACGGCGAAGAAGGCCCGTGTGGTGTAGAAACGTCGCTTTTTCATGGCATGGTGTCGCTCTCCGTGGTTGCCGTGTTACTTGGTTTGGGTGCGAACCGGGCGGGGTCGGCTTTAGTTGATGGCTCGCTGTGTGTGGATGCGTTGCCGTGCCGTAGTGCCACGGTGTCGTCTTCCAAGGCGGGATGTCTTTGAATCGGCAGCGGGATACGGGCTTTCTTCGGGATCGCGAAGAAAACTCCGAGAGTAGCGGCCGTGAGAGCAACAATCAGCGCTTCCCGATTCTCACGCGCCGCGATGCAACCGTCACGCCAAGCTGCATTGAGCCTACCGCGCATGGCTGTGTACTCATCGTCCGGCTGTGCATCGAGGTAGTTACTACGGGCATTGGAGGAGTCAATATCATGCCTCCAAACGCCCGCATTCGTGGGGCCGAATCCTGCCTTCAAGACTGGGGTGCAATGCACGGTGGCTCCGGTGTAGGCCTTGTCGTGGAAGGCGGGCTCGTGTACCGCGAGCCAGCAGATGCCGTAGGTAGCGATGAAGAGGACGAGGAAGCGGATAAAGGTGGCGGTGATGTGGTAACGGGTATCGCTCGTCGAGGTGTTGGTAGGGGACGGTTCCGTGGTGTGTGGGTTAGACATGGTGCCTCCAGCCTGGGGTTGCCTGGCGTGTAGGTTGTGATTTTCGGTGGGGCAGGTTGACTGTTATTCGGTCACGGAAGGGGATGGAGAAGATAACGATAAGGCTTGCAGCGCTAAGGAAGAGTATTTCGATCCGCCGGTCCATACGCGCCGTATGACAGCTGGTTCTCCAGGTCCTGGTGAAGGATCTTCGCTCGGCCTCGTCAAGTTTCATCTCGTTGGCGTAGTTATCGAAGGCAGCGAGGGTTTGCTCCTCGGGTTGTGCGGTGTCTGGTACTGCGCCGAAGGTCGGGGCGATAATCGGGGCGCAGTGCACGGCCATGTTGAGGTCGCCGTCACGGAAGCTTGGTTTGGTCAGGGCCAACCATCCCAGGATAAACAGCGCGATTACTATCACAGCAATACGGACAACACGCCCGTTGAAAGAGACTTGTGGTCGCATGGCTCCTTTTCAGTGGAGTGGTTGTGCGTCTGTCGTGAAGGAAGTTGCTACAACTTGTTGCGGGTTAGGTGTCCTGTGACGGCTGCTCGCTATCGACGGTTTCTCCTTGGTCTCGATTGCCTGTGTTGCCCTTTTGTCTCGGCGGGATGGAAAAGAAGATGATGGTGGCGAGTAGGGAGGCGAGGATGATATGTGTTTGTCGGCTCATACGAGCGACTTCGCAGCCTTGGGCCCAGGCGATGTCGATGTCGTTTGGGTAGTAGCGAAGTGGTGAGTCGAGGTACTCACTGCGTGCTGCATAGGCTTCGTCATCAGGGGTGGCTAGGCCTCCGGTGCGGGTTTCGTAAATCGGTGCAGCAATTGCAGCGCAGGCGATTTTTGTTCGGGTGCGCGGATCCTGAAAGCTCGGATTGTCGAGAAGTAGCCAGCCGATGTAGGCAATCGCAATGACGGCGAAGAAGGCGCGGGTGGTGTAGAAACGTCGTTTTTTCACTGATATCTGCTCCTCAGAGTGCTTCATCCTGGCCGGGGCGTGGAGGGAATAGCTTTGAGCGGGATGTGTCCCAGGGGTCAAAGGTACGGTTTTCGATCTGATCCACGACTTCCTTAAGGCTGTCGCTGCTGGCGTTGTCCGTTTCTAAGATAAGATTCATCACTTTCTCAAGATTGATCTTGCCAAGTTGAACCTCTGCCGCGAGGTCGGAGAGAAGCTGCCGGAGCGTATAACTGAGATCGTCGAACTCGTGATTGGGGCCAGCCAGGCCCAAACCGACATTGGGATCCCGAATGGCTACGGAGGACATAATGATGAGGAACGCCTTCGATGAGGCATCCCGGAGATTGTCGGCCATTGTTGGCATATTTGTCGTAATGATCTCGTTGATGAGTCCGACATCGACTACGGCTTCTTTCTCGATATTGATGCCGTCAACGGTGGAAATCGGTGGCATAGTTAAATCATAGTTGCCATGATCGGTATGCATCTGTTCCATGTTCTTCGTGAGGCTGGTGGCGATTGCTTGTTCTCCACGTAGAACATCGTTGTTGATAGAGGTAAAAAGGCTCTTAACCCATGTTATACCTTCCTCGTAGGTTCTGACTCCTTCTGGCAACTTGTACTCTTTCTCGGGGATTTCGGAGACGGTGGCTAGTCCAATTGCGGATAATTCTGCGGCTGTGGCAACTCCACCGGACAGGAAGAGTGCTGCTGCTTTTGCAGCTCCTGCGGCGATCTTCAAAGTGATGTTGTCTTGCGCCGTTTGACATTGCGCAATCATGTCGAATGTCTCCGTAGCGTAAGCGACATTGTCAGCAACAGCAGTTCGGGTCTGTGAAATCACCTCGCGTTCGGAGGCCATGGCTGCGCCAAGAATAGTGGCGACTGCGTGTAGGTTACCGACGGTTGAGCCGAGTTTGTCAACGAACTTCTGTTTAAAGGCCCCGATGGCACCGCCGGACATGTTCTCGATCTTGCGCTCGATGGCATCGATATCGTCCGTGATTAAGCCACCGGGCACGAGGTTTCCTTTGCTAGTACTACCCGAGCTGGCAAGCATCCCCATCAACTTGCGGCAGTATTCAAGTTGCACGTCAAACCCGTCAAGCGATGGCAGATCGGTCCATGGTTCGAGGATCGAATCAATCGTCGCTCGAACCTCGTCAAACGCCCGGCCGAACTGATCGGGGTCAGACCAGAAATTGGCCGGATCTTCGTTGTACTCGCCACGGATGAAATTACGGTGATCCTCGCTGGATAGCGTACCTCCTCCGTCCCCGTGCTCGTTGGGTCGTGTCACGAAGTAATTTACCCCACGGTTCTCATACATTATGTATTCTGACGAACTAGGGTTGAGTGAAAAGTGACCTCCACCTTGTACAGTCCACACCATATAGGCATCAATCGCAGAGCGCTTGAGCTGCCCGATGAGCGTATCCAACTGTGAGTAGAACTGGTGTGTCATGCGTGTGATGCTACTACGTACTCGGACTCTTTGGGGGCTTGTTCACAGGAATTCCAGCGGCGCGTGACCGCTACGGCAACGTCTTGCCTGGTCAGCGTCCAGCACCCGCTAAGCTTGACCTGTGAATGATTCGCATCACAACAGACTTGTTGAGCTAGTTCAGGCCCTCGCGATCCAACACGGCACGTTCACGCTTGCCTCCGGTCGCACCTCCACCTACTACGTCGACATGCGGCGTGCCACGCTGCATCATGAGGCGGGTCCGCTGATCGGGCATGTCATGCTCGACATGTTGGAAGAAGCCGGTTTTGGCCCTGGCGAGGTGGACGCCGTCGGCGGATTGACCATGGGTGCCGATCCGGTGGCTATCGCCATCATGCACGCGGCCGCCGCACGCGGGCTGGACCTAGACGCCTTCGTCGTGCGTAAAGAGGCAAAAGATCACGGGATGCAGCGGCAAATTGAAGGGCCGGATATTGCCGGGCGCAACGTCGTCATTCTTGAAGACACGTCCACTACCGGCAGTTCTCCCATACATGCCCTGCACGCCGCTCGCGCTGCCGGGGCGAACGTGCTGGCCGTCGCCGTCGTCGTGGATCGGGCAACCGGCGCTAAAGAGCGAATCGAAGCTGAAGGTGTGCCATATCTTGCCGCTCTCAATCTCGCCGACCTCGGGCTTGACCCGCAGGCATAAGCAGGGCCTTATGAAGAACCGCAGCAGTTCGCCCGAACAACATGGTGGAAGCGAAGCATTGCCAGAGATAGAAGAAGCATTGCCGGCGGTAGAAGACGCAGCGGGTATCGATGGTGCGGTAGCAGCCATGGACAGTACCAACACCGCCACCCGGATGACGGAATCGCCGCGCGACGTCGGCGTCGGGCCGCTGCCGCAACCATGGCCGGACGATCCGCGCTTCGACCCGGAACTGATGGCGAATGGCGACCGCCGCAATGTCGAGGACCGGTTCCGCTACTGGAGCGTGCAGGCCATTCGCGAGGAGCTGGACCGCGACCGCAGCGCCCTCCACATCGCCATCGAGAACCTTGAACACGATCTCAATATCGGGTCGATTGTCCGTTCTGGTAATGCATTCAATGTGGGCGGTGTACACATCGTGGGGCGCCACCGGTGGAACCGTCGCGGAGCGCTTGTCACCGATCGGTACCTCGATATCCTGCACCACGCCGCTCCCGTCGATCTGGCGCAGTGGGCACGGGAGAATGACTACCACCTGGTCGCCGTCGACAATCCGCCAAACTCCACCGCGCTTGAGGAAACCCACCTGCCGGAGCGCTGCGTGTTGGTCTTCGGGCAGGAATCCACCGGGATCTCGGATGAACTCTTGGCCGTGTGCGAGCAGGCCGTGCGCATCAAGCAGTACGGTTCCACCCGTTCGCTTAACGTGGCAGCCGCCGCCGCAATCGCCATGCACTGGTGGGTGGTACAGCATCGAAGCTAGTGCGCAGGCCCGCAGATTCGTTACAGCAAGGACGCGGAGTGTTTCGTTACAGCAAGGGCCCGCAGATTCGTTACAGCAAGGACGCGGAGTGTTTCGTTACAGCAAGGGCGCGGAGTGTTTCGTTACAGCAAGGGCGCGGAGTGTCCCGATCACTGTCGGTCGCCATGCGGTGTTGGCAGGGAGTTGGGCGATGCCGCAATACAGTTAGACCGTGAAGCTGCCAACGAATAACGCAGGTGGAGATTACCCGGTTCAATGCGCACCATGAATCGGAGGGGTGATGGAAGCGCGCCCGCCCGGGCGCTGCCGGTAGCTCACCACTGGCGAGAATCCACGACCTGGTCGCGAGAATGCTCAGCTCTCGATCCCGAGTAACAGCTCTGCCGTGCGTTGCAGTACTTCGGAAGCCCCCGCTTCGATCCGCAGGTCGGCCAGTGGGTCGGCCTGGGTGCCGCCGCGACTAATGATCGCAAGCGTTGATCCAGTGGCGAGTGCCTCCCGTACCACGAACATGCCGGTCATCACCACAAGTGAAGTTCCGACGACGAGTGCCACATCCGCCTCGCGGGCCATGTCCAGTGAGTCTTGCATCGCCTGGCCGGGCAGACTCTCCCCGAAGAACACCACCGCTGGTTTCAGTATGCCGCCGCAGCGCGGGCAGGGGGGAACGACGAACGTTGAGGCCTGCGCGGCCTCGCGGTCGGCACCGGCGAGGATTGCCGCATGGCGGGGGTCGGGATCCTCCGTGAGGCCGGGATTAAGGCGCCGCAACTCGACGTCGACGCGCTCGCGTGGAAACTCGGCCCCACAGCTAATACAGGTGACTCGAGTGAACGAGCCATGTAGTTCCGCAACTCTACGTGCCCCGGCTTTCTGGTGCAGGTTGTCCACATTTTGCGTGGCGACGCCGACGACGAGTCCCGCTTGTTCCAGCCGTGCCAGAGCGCGATGCCCGGCGGTGGGGGAAAGGGCGTCGACGGCGCGCCACGTCTCCTGATTGCGCTGCCACACCCAGCGGCGCCATACCGGATCGGAGGCGAAGTCATCAAAGTACACTGACGGTTGCTCGGTTGATCCTTTGCCGCGGTAATCGGGTAGGCCCGAGTCTGTGGAGAGTCCGGCTCCGGTGATTGCCACAGTCTTCTTCCCAGCGATCATTGCAGCGAGAGCCTGAGCCGCCTGCGTGATATCGCTGATCATTCCAGAACCTCGATTCCGGCGACGTCGTCGGGATGCTTGGCAATCCAGGCCGCGGCGAAGGAGCAGGTTGGCCGCACGGCTCGGCCCGTGGTACGCGCCTGTTCAATGGCACGGCGCACCAGGGCTGAACCGACGCCTCGGCCCCCGAAAGCTGGGTCGGTGATCGTATGGGGAAGGGTGAGGGTGGCGCCGTCGTCGACGACGTCGATGAACCCGGCTACCTGGCCGTCGATAATCGCCTCGAAGCCGCGCTCGGAATCTCGTATTTCCATAGTGCCAGCGTAGCGCGGTGCAGCCTGGCAGGTGGTGGAGAAAACATTTCGGAACGGAGGGTGGAAGTACGCCTTGTGTCGAGGAAGTGGGGCTGAAGGTGTCGGTGGGGTCGGTAGAAGATGTAAGTGGGGACAGCGGGAAGATAGTGGTTGGCCGACCCCTCGGTGGCTGGCGGAAGTGTGAGAGGCCCACTACCACGCAGACAGAAGTCGGCCGTCTGCCGGACGTGTATGGAGTCGCGCCGTTCAAGGGGAAGCCGCAGGATGGAAGATCCTTCTCCTCGGACGCGTATGGAGCTGGTTGTGTTGTGGCTCTCAATGTGGGCACAAATACCGGGGCCTTTTGGGGTGCTTTCTGTCGGAGCGAAGTGAGAGAATAGGAGAGTCCAGGAAATTACTAAAGGAGAGTTCTCGTGCCTATCGCAACTCCTGAGATTTACAACGAGATGCTTGACCGCGCCAAGGCGGGCAAGTTCGCATACCCGGCGATTAACGTGACGTCGTCGCAGACGCTCACCGCTGCACTGCGCGGTTTCGCCGAAGCTGAGTCGGATGGCATCATCCAGGTTTCGGTTGGCGGCGCCGAGTACGCCTCCGGCTCCACTATTAAAGACCGCGTTGCCGGTTCACTTTCGCTTGCCGCATATGCGCGTGAGGTTGCCAAGAACTACCCGGTGACGGTTGCCCTGCATACCGATCACTGCGCCAAGCAGAACATCGATTCGTGGATCCGCCCGATCATGGAGCTGGAGGCCGAAGAGGTCAAAGCCGGTCGCCTGCCCTTCTTCCAGTCCCACATGTGGGATGGCTCTGCAGTGCCGCTGGATGAGAACCTTGAGATCGCGAAGGAGCTGCTCGCATTGTCGCAGGCGGCCAACACGATTCTTGAGATCGAAATCGGCGTTGTCGGCGGCGAAGAGGACGGCATCGTTGGTGAGATCAACGAGAAGCTGTACACCACCACGGAGGATGCACTGAAGACGGTCAAGGCCCTCGGCGTTGGTGAGAATGGTCGCTACCTGACGGCTCTGACCTTCGGTAACGTTCACGGCGTGTATAAGCCGGGCCATGTCAAGCTTCGTCCGGACATCCTTGGCACCATCCAGGAAGAAGTCGCCGCAGAGATCGGCTGGAAGGATAACCGCCCCTTCGACCTCGTCATGCATGGCGGCTCCGGCTCCACCGCTGAGGAAATCGCCACCGCAGTGGCGAACGGCGTCATCAAGATGAACGTTGACACGGACACGCAGTACGCCTTCACCCGCCCGGTTGTGGACCACATGTTCCGCAACTACGACGGCGTCCTCAAGATCGACGGCGAGGTCGGTACCAAGAAGCTGTACGATCCGCGTTCGTGGGGTAAGGCTGCCGAAGCCGGCATGGCCGCGCGTGTTGTCGAGGCGTGCGAGCGCCTTGGCTCCGTCGGCACCAAGATGGCCTGATAGGGCTGAACCGAAGAAGCGCTGGCCGGGCATCCGCAATGGGTGCCCGGCTTTTCGTATGCAGGGCTGTTGAGGTGACCGGCATAGGATGCGTGTCCAAATCCCGTCCAAACGGAAAAGAGCCGAACGGCACACCAGCCAAAATCCGCATGATTCCGCCATTCTTTAAAATGAATTAATCCAGATTAGCGCCGTTTGGACGGGATTTGGACAGTCGCAGAGGTAGGGCCTTCAACGCCTCCGGGTCTTTTGCTCGGCACGGGCGATCCGGCGCTCCTCGCGTTCAAGAAGTGCAAAAGTCTTTGTGTCTAGCGGGATATCCAACGGAATGTCCTCTTTTTGAATTGCGACCAGGCTGCTGACCGTTGCGCCATGAGATTCGCGAGCGTGCACGATAAGTGACATCGCTTGCCGGGAGAAACGCTGTACGTTGACACTGCCATGTTCTACATTGGCCTGAAAACATTTCGCAGGAAGGAATGTGGCTGCTGCCTGAATTGTCGAGGTCCGGCGCACTGGCGTCGGCGTGGCCTGGCGCACTGGCCGCATCCCGTGTTGCCAAGAGGATGTGGTGTATTTGAACCTTCTCGCGAACGCCTGGGATCAACTCCCAGGGAAGGAACTCGCCGTCGCCGAGCCAGAAGCTCAAACGGCTGCCGCCACGCCGCAGGGCGAGTGCGTGCCATGGCGAGTCTACGTGCCGAAGCGCGGTTTCGACTGGGTTCTTGTCCCTCTGGTACTTAGCGTCGCGTAGCGCGAGCTCAGCTACATGTAGGGCATCCACGGCTTCTAGACCCTCAAGCGTCATTCGTGCCCGGGCGTCCAGTAGTGGCCCCGTCCAGAGATTGAAACGAGCGTCGCCTGAGTCGCACATAGCATGACCTTCTAGATTCGCATTGGATGCCGACGGCTACTAGATTCTAGTCTCGCATTCTGGGGCCAAACGGCCAGTCTCTGGAAATCAAGGGCATGATCCGGGCAACTCGGGCTGAAGTTACTGGGCCGGGTTCTCCGGGCTTTTGCTTGTTTTCCGGGTTATTCGCGGAAATTGGTGGAAATCCCGGAGAAGGGGGCGGCGTGGACGGGGATCACAGGTTCCATGGTTGCTGGTGGAACACCCGGAGAACGGGAGTGGGATGGACGAGGATCACGGGTTTCACAGCTGCTAGTGGAAAACCCGGAAAACGGGAGTGGGTCGAGCGTGGCGAGGTGTGGAGAGGCAGGCACGGCAGGCGCGAAACGACAGGCGGAAAACGGCCAGTCAGGTTTTTGGGAGGGGAATCGTGCAAAAGCTACTCGCGTGCGGCAGCGCGCAGACGATTGATCACGGGAAGCTCGATGAGTGCGATCAGGTACGCAATGAATGCAACTCCCAACAGAATCATGAACCACGCGAGTGGAGCCCGCGCAGCCGACACGTAGAACCCCAGTACTACTGGTGCGGCAAGCAGGCCGAGCGTCAGGATCGTACGCCCCAGATGCCCAACCGCCAGCAACGCCGCGTTGCCCACATGGCCAACAACCGTGTTCTCGAAGAAGGCCACTAGCGGGATCAGCCAGGTAAGCAGTGCCACCAGAAATACGACTCCGGCGATGAGCAGGCCCGTCAGCGCTCCAGATGCGCCGGGGCTCGCCATGCCGCCAAGCAATCTATTCTCTAGCCAGAGGAGGAAAAGCAAGATCGTGATCGGCAGCCACCATCCGAGGGACTGTATGAGATTTCTACGGAATGATCGCCACCAGCTCCTGGCAATCAACCCATCCTCGTCGCGCGCCATATCCATTGTGACCCGCGCGCAGGCGGTTAAAGACGCCCCGGCGGTGATGACCGGTAGACAGCCCAGCAGTGTCAGAAGATTGATAACAACGAGGTCCGTCGCCGCGGTCAGGGCTCGGTAGAACGATGAGTCAGGCCCTAGCCACTGTGCCATTTACTTCTCCTTCTCACGAGCTGTGAATGCCGGTCGGGTCGCCGGGTGGGTGATGCCCGATTTGTCCCTCATCTCACCAGCTGTGCATGCCGACCGGATTGTACCCAATCTGTCCCGCATTCTCCTGGGCTGTGCCGCTGTGGACTCGTTCCACATGGGCGTAAGCCATGGTGCTACGACGGGAATAGCGACCGGGCGCGGCCTGGGGAAGGACCTGCGTGACTTCGTTACCCCATGGCAGCACCCGGCCGCGGCTTTGCCGACCTCTTGACAGCATCCGGTCGCGGCTTTGTCTACCCCTTGACCGCACCCGCGGCGACGCCCTCGATGATGTACTTCTGGGCGGAGAGGTAAAAGATAACGATGGGCACGATAGCGAGAACCAACATCGCCATCTGCGCACCCATGTCGCGGTTGCCGTTCGAACCTATAAGAGACTGAATGACGATGGGGATAGTCCGGTAGTTCTCGTCTTGCCCGATTACCAGATTCGGGAGCAAGTAGTCGTTCCACACCCACATTGCGTTAAGAATGGCAACCGTAATCGCGGTGGGTTTGAGAAGTGGCAATACCACGCGGAAGTAATTCTGTAGTGGCGAGCAGCCATCTATGAAGGCTGCCTCTTCGATCTCTAGTGGGATTGACCGAACGAAACCTGAGAAGAGGAATACCGACAGTCCAGCCCCGAAGCCGAGGTAGAGGACGATCATCCCCCAAGGGGTTGCGAGGCCGAGGGCGTCCGCGATCTTCACGGTTGGAAACATGACCATCTGGAAGGGTGCGATCATGGAGAAGGCGAACATGTAGTAGAGCAGAGACGTCCACCAGGTTTTCACTCGGGTGATGTAGTAGGCGGTCATCGCGCAGAAGAAGACGATCACAATCACCGAGCACACTGTAATGAACAGTGACCAGCCAATAGCGCGCAGGAAGCCATTGAGTTGGAGGCCGGTTTCGTAGTTCGTCACTCCGGCGAAGCTGTCACCAGTGGGGATGCTGAACGGATCAGCTGAGATGAACAACTTGTTTTTGAACGAGTTGATGAGGATGAAGGCCAGCGGAACAAGATAGACGAGTGCGAGGAAGCTCAGTACGATGACGGCAACCACGCGTCCGGGTGTCGTCTTCGGACGAGTATTCGGCATGTTTAGTTTGCCATCCGACGCGGCGGGGAAGTCTGTCGACGTCGCTACTACAGCGGTACTCACTGATCCACCTCCCTGGAACGTGTGGCGCGCAGTTGCAACAGCGCAATGACCGAGACGATCAGGAAGAAGATCACGGCCTTGGCCTGCGCAATCCCTTCCTGGGAGACTTTGTCATACATGGTGGAGACGATGTTCAAAGCGGCCATTTGGGTTTTCTGTAAAGGAGCACCGCTGGTCAGCGCCAAGTTCTGGTCATACATCTTGAAGGTGTTGGCCAGCGTGAGAAACAGGCAGATAGTCACGGAGGGCATAACCATGGGGATCGTGACAGAGCGCAGTTTCTGCCACCCGGAAGCTCCATCGATCTCGGCCGCTTCGAGTAGCTCCGGCGGCACATTCTGCAGCCCCGCAATGTAGATGATCATCATGTAGCCCATTAGCTGCCAGTTGATTAGCATGACGAGGCCCGCGAAGCCGAGCTTCCAGTCATTGAACAGAGTCATTTCCCAACGACTCAGGATGGCGTTGAGCATTGCCTGCCAGGTGTAGCCGAGTACGATGCCGCCGATCAGGTTCGGCATGAAGAAGATGGTACGGAAGAAATTCGTACCGCGGAGCTTCTTCGTGAGCATGTAAGCAAGTACGAAGGCCCCGATATTGACCGTGATGATGGAAACAATCGAGATGAGCGCGGTGAACAGCAGCGCGTAGGCGAAGTTCTGCCCGTCGGAGAAGGCCTTTTGGTAGTTCTCAATTCCTACCCACTGGGCGTTCGTGAGGGTGGTGAACTTCGTGAAGGAGAGATAGAGGCCGATGAAAAACGGGGCAAGGAACGCGATCAAGAACGCGATCAATGTAGGCGCCGTGAAATGTGCTGAGTAAATTCGGAGAGTTCTCGTCATGGCTTAACCTCTCGTCCGGGCACCGATGCACGACCGGTGCCCGGACGGCTATGACTAGCTATTTTTCTGCTTCTCGGAGGTCCACGCGCTGGTGAAGTACTCCATCACATCCGACCATTCCTCCTGGCCGGTTGCGTACTGCGAGAGGTGCTGACCGAGCTGGTTCTTGAAGTCCTGGCTCGGGAAAACAGTAAAGACCCAGGTAACGTTGTACAGGTCGTCGTTGTTCATGTACTCGACGACTTCCTTGCCGAGCGGGTCCTCGGGGGCTAGATCTTCAAAAGTGTCGAAGGGTGCGATGAAGCCGAGCTTCTCGGAGACAAGCTTCGTGCCATCCTCAGAGGTGAAGAGCCAGTTTGCGAAGTCAATGGCAGCTTGCTGGTCTGCCTCCGATGCCTGCGAATTCACGGCGAGGAAGTTTTCGGTGCCAATAGCGAGACCGGCTTCTTCTTCACCGTCGACTCCCATGTAAATCGGTAGGAAGTGGATGTCTTCTTCCTTGACGGTGTTGCCTTCCACCTCGGAGATCTGGCTCCAAGCCCAGTTGCCGTTTTGTACCATGGCGGCCTTCCCGAGCGCAAACTCGGACATTGAATCAGTGACGAGTTTGGCGGGCGCCTGGGATGCGGAGATCGTCGAGTCCGTTAGATAGAGATCGAAGATATCCTTGTAGTTGTCGCCGTAGGTCATCTCGACCGTGTCGGTATCGGCAAGATCTTTATCGCGCAATTCGTAGTAGACAGGATAGTTGGCGAGATGGGTCTGCCAGCGCCACTCCTCGCCCGGTGACAGCGACGTCGACGCGAACACGCCGTCGATTCCGAGTTCATCCTTCTTGGATTGCATGTCATCCGCGACAGCCTTGAGGGTGTCGAAGTTGTTGATGTCATCCATGGACGTGGCGACCGCACCGTCAGTCTGGAAGTACTGCTGCATGATGGCATCGTTGTAGATGATGCCATAACCTTCGGTTGCGAACGGTACACCGTAGATCTTGCCGTCTTCACCGGTCACCGCCATTGAAGGGTCGGAAAGATGCTTCGCAAAATCCGTGTCAGTCAGATCGAGCGTGTAGTCCTTCCACGTCTCATAGCCGACGGGTCCATTGATATTGAACAACGTCGGTGCATCTGACTTCGCCAGTTCGGTCTTCAGGGTCGGCTGGTAGTCGCCAGAGGCTGCGGTGACAATCTTGACTTTGACACCAGTCTCTTTTTCGTAGGCGGCTGCAACCTCTTTCCAAGCGTCTTCAGATTCTGGCTTGAAGTTAAGGTAGTAGACGGATGCCTCTCCGTCATCACTTGAATCATCACTGCTGCTGCAACCCGCCGCTCCGGCAAGTGCCAGTGCGGCAATGCTGCCGAGTGCTGCGTATGTTCTAAAGCGACGCATACGTAATGCCCTCCTTTGGACACGGTCACGACGATGTTGTGGCCGTCACCGGGTTATGTTTATGCCCGAGGCCGTGGCTCGGGCGTGTGCACATACATTCCTACCACAGTCTTGCAGTGTTTGTGAAAAACGTTGCAGAACTGTTATGTGCGGTACTGTTGTGAATGCGGAAGTGGAGTAGGCCTGGTGCGCATCAGTCGCGTTGCGGAGATTGTGAAAGCGCATGTGACGTGTGTGGGAGGAAAGGGTGCCTCTACCGGGCTTTGAGCTTCCGGACGACGCCGTTGCTTGCGTCAGCAGGACCTGATCGCACAACTCGTACACGATCCCCGTACAAGCAAAGTGACCCGTACAAGCAAAGTGACCCGTACAAGCAAAGTGACCCATGCAAGCCAAGTGACCCATACAAGCAAGCTGATGGTCGCGCCTGTGAGCTGGGTTCAGACAGGTGCCCTGCGGCAGATGTCTGAACACATGCGCCTTCCCGCAAATGCAAGTGTGCCCCCCTTCAGCGGGGGCACACTTAGTGACAACATATCCGTATCGGAGCCCAGCGTGACTTTTGAAACCGGGTGCACGGCGCAGCCGGGCCCAGCACCTTACCGATCTTCGTCCACTCAGATGGCCTGCCGGTCCAGCTTCCACACTTCGGTGGCGTAGTCGTTGATCGTCCGGTCGGAGGAGAAACGGCCAGACATGCAGATATTGACCCAGCACTTGCGCGCCCAGCTCGTCTGGTCGCGGTAGTCCTCGGCCATGCGGTCCTTCGCCTCGCGATACGCGGCGAAGTCTCCCAGCACGTAATAGATATCCGCGGCCTCCCAGGAGCTGCCGTCAAGGAGTGTACCGAGGAGATCGTGGAACTCGCCGGTTCCGTCGTCGTTCAAGGTGCCATCGACGAAGGCATCCAAGGCGCGCTTGAGGCCGGGAACCGTCTCGTACGCCTCACGCGGCTGGTAGTGCTGGCGCAGCGTGGGCAGCTCGTCCTCCGTAGCACCGAAGATGTAGGCATTCTCCGGTCCGACAGCGTCGAGAATCTCCACATTCGCGCCGTCCAGCGTGCCAAGGGTCAAGGCACCGTTCATCATGAACTTCATATTCGATGTACCGGATGCCTCTTTGCCAGCCATCGAAATCTGCTCAGAGATATCGGCCGCAGGAATGATGTGTTCGGCGGGGGATACGTTGTAGTTCTCCACGAAAACGACGTTGAGCTTTCCAGCCATATCCGGGTCAGAGTTCACGAGCCGGGCGACCTCGTTGATGAGCTTGATAATCGCCTTGGCGCGCCGGTAACCGGGTGCCGCCTTGGCGCCGAAAATGAACACGCGTGCCGGGGTATCTAGTTGCGGGTCATCCTTGAGGCGGAAGTAGAGATCGAGGATGTAAATGGCGTTGAGTACCTGACGCTTGTACTCGTGCAGACGCTTGATTTGCACATCGTAAATCGCATCCACCGGGATATCGACGCCCTGCCGGTTCTTGATCCACGCGGCGAAATCCGCCTTGTTGGCCTGCTTGATGGCCATGAGTTCGCCGAGGATGGCGTCGTCGGCCTTCTCGACCAGCATTGCCAACTCATCCAGGTCGGTCACCCAGCTGTCGGAGCCGACCACGCGTGTCAAAAGGCCAGCGAGGCGCGGGTTGCAGTTGTTCAACCAGCGGCGTTGGGTCACGCCGTTGGTCTTGTTGTTGAACTTCTCGGGCCAGATCTCATACCAGTCATGGAGCGTGTCGCGCTTGAGGATTTCCGTGTGCAACGCCGCCACACCATTGATGGAGAAAGAGGCGTAGCAGGCAATCCATGCCATGTGAACACGTCCGTCCGAAAGTGGTGCCATGTAGTTGATCTTGCCGTCGTCGTAACCCAGCCCGGCCAGTTCCGCGCGGAAGCGGCGGTCGATTTCGGCGACAATCTCCAAGACACGCGGGAAGAGCTGCTGGAAGATAGAAACCTCCCAGGATTCGAGGGCTTCCGCCAGAACCGTGTGGTTCGTGTACGCGAAGGTCTCCTGGACAATCTTCCAGGCATCATCCCAGGTCATGCCATGATCGTCCAGCAGCAGGCGCATCAACTCGGGGATGGCGAGTACCGGGTGCGTGTCGTTCAACTGCACCGCGTTGAACTTACCGAAGTCCTTGAGATCCTCGCCGTGCGTGCGCTGGTAGTTGTCGATCATTGTCTGCAAGGATGCCGACACGAAGAAGTACTGTTGCCGCACGCGTAGCACCTTGCCTTCATACGTGGTGTCGTTCGGATAGAGGACACGGCACAGATCGGCTACGCGCTCGCGCTCCACAATGGCATCGGTGAATCGTTGCGAATTGAAGGCGTCGTAATCGAACTCCTCGATCGGCTCGGACTTCCACAGGCGCAAGGTGTTGACGTTACGAGTTCCGAATCCGGTGATCGGCATGTCATAAGGGACTGCCCTCACATGCATGTCTGAGAAGTGCACGTACTTGGCTTGTTCGGCGCGGCGGATGACGAAAGGGTTGCCCTGTTCCATCCACGGGTCCGGATGCTCGGTCTGGAAGCCGTTGTCAATGGTTTGCTTGAACAGGCCATAGCGGTAGAGGATGCCGTAGCCGGTTACTGGGAGGTTCAATGTGGCGCAGGAATCGAGGAAGCAGGCGGCGAGTCGGCCGAGGCCGCCATTACCCAGAGCGGCATCCGGTTCGGCCTCCAGCACGTCGGAGAGATTCTGCCCGTAGGCGGCGAGAGCCTGCTCGGCGTCCTCGACCAGGCCGAGGTTGGTCAGATTGTTCAGGAGGGCGCGGCCCATCAGGAATTCGGCCGAGAAATACGCGGCCTGCCGCGCGGGAGCATAGGCTGCCTGTGTCGCGTGCCAGTTATCGGCAAGCTTTTCGACGACGAGCTCCGATAGGCCGGTCCAGAACTCGCGCGGGATCGAGTTGCGCGTGGTGGTGCCGGAGACGGAGCGGACGAAGGCGCCCAAAGATCGCGTCAGGTCTGTTGACATTGCTGATTCTCCTTGCGAAAAAAGTTTCAGCGCTAGCGTAGCGGACGACGGCGGAAATTGCTTGTTTCAGGCACAAATCTCACGCGGACACGCTGTGGTACCGCTCCCAACTCGTAGCGCATAGACACCGGCACCTCGCTCGATAGCGGGCATGCACCTCGCTGCCAGGCAGGCGCCGACCAAAGGTCGAATGCCTGAAATCATGCGATTTTGAATGCGAAACCGCCGGTTCCCAGCTCGGACCGAACGGAAAGAACCCGTCCAGCATATAACGTCACCTGTGTTTTGTAAGACTCATGGCTATGCTGAGACGGTAGTACCAGCTCTACGGGGAGGGCCGATGCCGACCGCGTAGGCGGCCCCGTCCGTGGCGCTGAACAAGTTCCGTGAAGGAGAGGCGAATGCCCGCGATAATCATCCTCGGTGCGCAATGGGGCGACGAGGGCAAGGGAAAGGCGACCGATCAGCTGGGAGCACGTGCAGACTACGTTGTGAAGTACAACGGCGGTAACAATGCCGGGCATACTGTAGTGATTGGCGAGAACACCTTTGCGCTGCATTTGCTTCCCTCTGGCATTCTCTCGCCGGGGTGTGTGCCGGTGATCGGCAACGGGGTCGTCGTCGATCTGGACGTGCTGTTCCAAGAGGTCGACGAACTGGAGGCGCGCGGAATTGACACCTCACGCCTGCGTATTTCTGCCAACGCGCATATCATCACGCCCTACGGGCGTGCACTTGATCGCCTTTCCGAGCGTTCGCTTGGCTCCCGCAAGATAGGGACGACCGGGCGTGGCATCGGCCCCAGCTATGCGGATAAGGCTTCTCGTGTGGGAATTCGGATCCAGGACCTCTTCGACGAGTCCATTTTGCGGCAGAAGATCAGCAGCGCCCTGACATCGAAGAACGGCATGCTGACAAAAGTCTATGGGGAGGAGGCCGTTGACGCGCAGGCCGTGGCAGACCAGTTGCTCGAATACACCGAGCGGATCAGGCCGATGGTCGCGGATACCTCGTTGGAGATCAACCAGGCGCTTGATGCGGGAAAGACGGTGGTGTTCGAGGGTGGACAGTCCACCATGCTTGACATCGATCATGGCACATACCCCTATGTCACATCGTCCAATGCGACTGCGGGTGGTGCCTGCACCGGAAGCGGCGTCGGCCCGACGCGTATCAGCCGCGTCGTGGGCATTGTGAAGGCGTACGTGACGCGGGTGGGAGAAGGGCCGTTCCCCACCGAGCTTCTGGACGATGCGGGGCGGTGGTTGCGCGAGCACGGTGGCGAGTACGGTGTAACAACCGGGAGGCCGCGGCGTTGTGGATGGTATGACGCGCCGGTGGCACGCTACTCCAGCCGCATCAATGGACTCACGGACCTTGTGTTGACGAAGCTTGATGTGCTTGGGGGCCTGGAGACGATCCCGGTTTGCGTGGCATACATGATCGAGGGGAAGCGCGTTGACGAGGTTCCGGTATCGCAGTCGGATTTCCACCACGCCCAGCCCGTCTACGAGCATTTGCCCGGCTGGCACGACGATATTTCCGGTTGCAGAACGTTCGACGAGCTGCCGGAGGCGGCAAGGAACTATGTGTTGTATCTGGAGGAGATCTCCGGTTGTCGCATCAGTGTGATCGGCGTGGGCGCAGACCGTGAGCAGACCATCGTGCGTCGCGACCTACTACAATAGTCCAGGACCTGCTGCAAGAGGGCCACAGGAAATGGTTCGAGCAGAACGCCGTTGAGCATCGGCGGCACGCACGGGACCGATAAGCAATGTGTGAGGCTGATGGGCGCTCGGCACCATACCGGTGGGCATTCAGTTGGAGACCGGCAGGCGATCCGCGCTGTGCCACGATTTTGGCCAAGCCATGCAACAGCAGTGCATGGCTCAAGTGAGTCTCGCGGCGTTAGCCTTGGCAGGCGGGTGGTACGTGCTTGGGAGCTCGGCACCTGGTGCCAGCGCCTCGCCGACACGGCGGGGCCGAGTCGGTGCCCTACTCCCACGTTCGTTACAACCAATTGAGGAGCTGCAATGACCACGGTTCTCGTTATTGGTGCCACGGGGAAGGTCGGGCGAGCGGTCGTCAACGAAGCCTTACAGCGTGGCTTCACCGTGCGCGCTCAAACTCGCAATGCCAAGCGCGCCCAACGATCATTGCCCGCCAACGCGGAAGTGGTGGAGGCGTTGCCGACGTCGGCAGATGAGCTCCGACCGCTCGTCGCCGGGGTGGATGCGGTTGTTCTTACACATGGCGGGGACAGTGATGGTGAGAACAACTTTTGCGCAGTGATTCCAGCGTTACTGGAAGCGTTAGACGGCAGCGACACTCATATCAGCCTCATGACGCTTATGAATGCCAGCCGTTCAGCCGGGGCCGCAGCGTCGAGTTATGACTTCATCGAGTGGAAGCGCCGTGCCGAGCGGCTGGTTCGCGCCTCTGGCCATCCATACACGATTGTTCGCCCCGGATGGTTTGACTATCAGGGTCCAGCCGATCACCAGATTGATCTGCGCCAGGGGGATCTCGTTACCGGACAGCCGGGAGTTGATCGCCATCACATCGCGCAGGTTCTATTGGAAGGGGCGGTGAATCCGTCCGGTGCACGGCGCACGGTCGAAATATTCAGCAAGTCCGGTGCTCCGGTGACGGACTTCGAGGCGCTGTTCGCGACGACGACGGCGGACCCCGACGGCGCGTTGGACGGTACCCTCGATACACACAATGTGCCCTTGGCTGAGGAACCGGAGCGGGTCCAGATGGACATTGCCCGTTTCACACGCTGACGTGGAGCGCGCTGCCCGCGGCCGAGGGTCGTTACGATAATCGAGGAACTCATTCGCCGCGTCAGTGCTGCCCGCAGCCGTTCGGAACTTGTTTTCCGGCGGTCTCTACCCTTCTCCGCACCTTCCCGGGGTCTTCGCAGCGCTGCGTGGTGACGTTCTCCTGCCCGCGATGGCCGCCAGTTCGCTCTGCGGGAGTCTCGATGATGGGCAATGACAGGAACATGTCCAAATCCCGTCCAAACGACTGAAAACTTGATTGGCTCCATTTAAGAACCGGCGGAATCTCGCTGATTTTGTCTCGCGACTAGATTGGATAGATCTTGTTTGGACGGGATTTGGACACGCCGCGTAGAGGCGCCCAACTAACTGAAGACTGGTTATGCGGCTCCTAGACGCCACCCGAAACAACACCAAATGATCTATAACTGAAATGGCGCGAAGTGTCCTACAAGATACAGGTGTGCCCCGAGAACGAACTCGGGGCACACCTGTACAAGACGAACGCTCTATGCCGTGGGATGGAAGGCGCTTGACAATGGCCCAGGTACCATTGCTCACCGCCCCTGTGGGCCACCGCAGACAAGCACACCCGCGTCTTATCGACGGACAGGTTCCAACGCCGTGCCTGCGGGCCGACGGGACGTAGAAACAACTCCCATGCATCCGATGCAGGTTGCTTCCCGTGCCCGTGGGCCGAGGCGCGTAGTGTCCGAGCAGGGCCCCGGGGGCTGACGTCATTGCCTGGGCATTTGTCCGCCCGCCCGGCCGCCATTTTGTGGCGGGTAGATGTTCTGCCCGTAAGTCGGCGGTTGGTTGTAGCCCTGTGCCTGGGTTGCCTGGCCAGAAGCCTGCGCCTGTTGGCCGTAGCCCTGCGTGGGCTGGCCGTAAGCCTGGGTTGGTTGCCCGTAGCCGGTGGCACCACTGGCCTGCCCGTAAGGGGGATTGGCACCGTGCGCCGCTTGGACTGCTCCTGGACCCGGCTGGCCGTAGCCATAGGGCGAGCCACCCGGAGTTCCCGGGCCGCTTGGATAATCGCCCTGGTTGCCGGGGCCGCCCTTCTTTCGTGTAGCGAGGAAGATACCGCCGCCAGCAAGAGCCATAGCACCCACGGCGATCAGCACCCAGGCCCACACCGGGAAGCCCGAATCACTTTCGTCTTCCGTTGCGGGCGGCTCAATCGGACTCGGTACAGTCGGGTCCGCCGTGGTGATAGATGGTGTGGTGGAATTTGAGGGTGTGTTGCTGGGGTCTGCGCTTGCCGACGAACTCAAGGAGCCTTTTCCGCCAGTCACGGAGAAACCCGTTTCCAACACGGAGATATCCGTATAGACGGCAGTGTTGCCTTCAATTTGCCCACCATTGTCAGCCTCGGTGATGTCTCCCGGTAACACAACCCGCAATGAGAATGTGGTATTCCCCAGTAGGTCGGCGTCGTCTCCGACATCGGGCATCAGGCCCGGGGTGACGTTGAAGGTCATGCTGTCACCGTTGTCAACGAGGAAGATGCCGTCGAACTCGACCGGTTCTTCCGTTGTCAGGCGGCAGCCTGGGTGCCCGTCAACCGTGATGTCCTCAACTGTTGCATCCTGTAAACCTTTAGCTGCGTCTCCGGCTATGGCGATGAAGCTGGCACAATCCTCCACCGCTGTACCGAGGATCAAGCCCTCGTCGTCGACAACATCCATCGTCATCTTGAGCATGCCGTCGTCGGTAATCTCGAGGGTATTCTCTGATCGGCAGGCGCCAAGCAAAACGGCAGGTAGAAGCATGGCGAGAGCAGCGAAGCGCGCCTTCGGATACGTGTCTTGTTTCATGGTTCCTCTCTGCTCGTATCTGAATTAGGGCACTGGCCCCGCTGAATTGGACCACTAGTTTCGGGGTGGGTTGTACGGAGTAGTGCCCGCCGCCGGTCCACCGTATCCTTGGCCGGGCATCCCCTGATCGGGTGTCGGATACTGTGGCTGTTGCGCCGAGGAACCGGGCTGGACTGGATAGCTCGGATACGGGGCGGCCTGTTCAGCAGTATTCGTTGGTTGCCCCGGGTAAGGCTGCCCGTATGGCTGTCCTGCCACTCCCGCGTTACCCGGATAGGCGGGAGTGCCTGGCTGCGGGCCGTTTCCCGTCTTGTTCTTTCCGCGGCGAATCGCGAAGAGTACGATTCCAACGATCAGCAAGACGCCGACCGCGATGACAATCCATCCCCACACCGGGAAGCCGGAAGACGCCTTCTGCCCGGCGGTTTTGTATCCGGTAGCAGAGATCCCTTCGAGGAAGTCGTCATAGGAGTGCCATGTGACAGTGTTTCCCTCAATTGTTGCACCATCTGAGGCTTCTATCACATCGCCAGGGAAGGTGACCGTCGCGGTGAAATCTAGAGATCCAATGCCTACTTCATCAAGGTCAAATGCGCTTTCAAACATCGATCCCTCAGCTTTAGACACCTCAAAAGTGAAGGTATCGCCATTGTCGGTCACATAGGTGCTTGACAAAAGTGCAGAGTCCTCGAACGTCATGCGGCAGCCAAAGGCTCCGGCGGAGCCCGCATCCTCGACGGACATGGTGCCGAACAGTTGCATTTGGGGCTCGGATTCCACGTATCCTTTCAGGTCATCGCAGGTTAAACCGTCTTGTATCAAGCCTTCGTCGTCAACGAACTCGAAGGCCGTGGTAAGGTCACCGTCTTCGGAGATAGTGAAGCCGAGATCGCCTTGACAACCAGCCAAGGCAAGCCCAGCAGTAAGTGCTGTAAACATAGTGATCCGGCGCATGCGCCGATGGTTATGCGTCATAAAGAGGAGAATACACGCATGGGAAAGCGCTGGGAATCCTCAATTGTGCGTCGTGCTTCACCTCTGGGGACCGTAATGGCACCTGTGGACCCGTTTCGGCTCGCGTGAAACCAGGTGTGGACTTCCCCGGCCACACCGGAGATAGCCGCGAATCAGTCGCGGATCCTTATCGGCGAAAGTACCTGGTCAGAGAGGGAACTCGCAGCGCATCGCAGTAGGTCGGGCGTTGGAGGGGTATCTACCGGCAATCGGTCGAATAGGTGTGTGCAGGCGATCATGCGCCGCTGGAGCAAACTGGAGCAAATGTGGCCCCTATCGCATTCCATTGGGCAGAAGGTGAGGAGAGTGGCAACTTCTCGCCTTTTGTGACGGGCTGGACACATTGTTTGGGCCACGTCCGGGACGTAATTCATGGATAACAGCCAGTTATTTCGGAGACAATAGGAGATGTTCGCGCCGCGGCGCCGAGCTTGCGGCGTACACATCGCTCTTTTAAGGAAGGAAACGCGATGACGTCTGACAAGACTTATTCCGTCGAGGAGGTCCGGGCCGGAGCTCCTTCGGAGGCTCCCGATGACCTCGTTGCCTGGGTGGTGGAGCAGGCTAATCTTTCGAAGCCTGATTCGATCTACTGGGTCGATGGTTCCCAAGAAGAATGGGACCGACTGACCAGTGAAATGGTTGATTCGGGCATGTTTATCCGTTTGAACCCGGAGAAGCGCCCCAACTCGTTCTTGGCTCGTTCACTGCCATCGGACGTGGCGCGCGTCGAGTCACGCACGTTCATCTGCTCGGAGAAGGAAGAAGATGCCGGCCCGACGAATCACTGGGCCGAGCCGAGCGAGATGAAGGCCACGCTGCATGAGAAGTTCGACGGCGCTATGCGCGGCCGCACGATGTACGTGATCCCCTTCTCCATGGGTCCGGTGGGAGGCCCGATCTCCCAGCTGGGCATCGAGCTGACCGACTCCCCGTACGTGGTATGCAATATGCGCATCATGACCCGTATGGGCTCCGCCGCCCTCAAGCTCATCGGCGAGGGTCAGACCTGGGTTCCCTCCGTTCACTCCGTCGGCTACCCGCTGCGCGACGCCGACGGGACCACCCGCGAGGACGTGGCGTGGCCGTGCAACGACGAGAAGTACATCACGCACTTCCCGGAGACCAACGAGATCTGGTCCTACGGGTCCGGTTACGGTGGCAACGCACTGCTGGGCAAGAAGTGTTTCGCACTGCGTATCGCTTCGACCATGGCGCGCCGCGACGGCTGGATGGCGGAGCACATGCTCATCCTTCGCCTTACGGAGGAAAGCACCGGTCGCCAGTTCCATGTGACCGCCGCCTTCCCGTCTGCTTGCGGCAAGACGAACCTCGCCATGCTGCAGCCGACCATTCCGGGCTACAAGGTGGAGACCATCGGAGATGACATCGCCTGGATGCGTCCCGGCCCGGATGGCACCCTGCGCGCCATCAACCCGGAGGCAGGCTTCTTCGGAGTTGCCCCCGGCACCGCCTACACCACCAACCCGATGGCCATGGACACCATGAAGTCCAACACCATTTTCACGAATGTCGCGCTAACGGACGACGGTGACGTGTGGTGGGAGGGTATCGACGGCGAACAGCCGGAGCACCTCATTGACTGGCAGGGCAACGACTTCACTCCGGCGGATACCGCCGCTGGCAAGAAGGCGGCTCACCCGAATAGCCGTTTCACCACGCCGGCGTCGCAGTGCCCGATCATCTGCCCGGATTGGGAGGCTCCGGAGGGTGTTCCGATTGATGCCATCCTCTTCGGTGGTCGCCGCGCTACCAACGTGCCGTTGGTAGCCGAGCAGTACGAGGCAGCTCACGGCGTGTTCATCGGCGCCTCAGTGGCCTCTGAAGTCACTGCTGCGGCAACTGACGTGAAGGCTGGCTCGCTTCGCCATGACCCCTTCGCCATGCTGCCCTTCTGCGGCTACCACATGGCCGATTACTGGGGCCACTGGCTGGAGATGCAGGAGAAGCTGGGCGACAAGTTCCCGAAGGTGTACCAGGTCAACTGGTTCCGTAAGGACGCCGACGGCAAGTTCCTGTGGCCGGGCTTCGGCGAGAACTCGCGCGTGCTCGATTGGATCGTTCGCCGCGCTGCCGGCGACGTCGATGCTATCGACGGCGTGACCGGCCGTTACCCGAACTTCGAAGACTTCAACCTCGATGGTCTCGGCATTGACAAGGATGGGTGGGATCAACTGTTCGCCATCGATCCGGACGCCTGGGCGGCCGAGATGGATGGAACAGAGGAGTACTTCGAGCAGTTCGGAGATAAGGTTCCGGCTGCAGTTGTCGCGCAGCTTGCAAAGTTCCGCGAGCGGATCGCAGCTGCGAAGCAGAACTGACTCGCTTCGTTATGAACGCGTGGCCCCGGCGTTGTACAACGCCGGGGCCACCGGCTTTTGGAGAGGCTGTGGTCGTAAGAGCGCGGAGGAATGCCTAACATGCCTGCGCCTAGCCTGGGCGGAACGGCCGTGATTGTGCGGGCGCCTTGTTCGCCCCAGCTCGCAGCGAAGGCAGGCAACGGACACTCCGCAATAGTGCCGGTGCCTCCCCTTTTGGTATTGGGCGTGGGTCGGTTAGGGGAAATTCGGCGATCACGCCGGTGCCTCAGCCCGGCGCCAACGCTTTCCGCAACCAAACTCGGTTCGTCTCCACGTTTTGGTTCCCCCGCGCTAAAGTGGCACCACTCACGTAGGCTGGTATTGTGAAAATTCTCCTTCTGGGATCGGGCGGACGGGAGCATGCGCTCGCCCTCGCATTGCACAGGGATCCCTCCGTCACCGAACTTTTTGTCGCCCCCGGTAATCCCGCCACCGCCGAGTTGGGCCGGAATATTCCGCTCGATGTTCTCGATGGTGAGGCTGTTGCGGTGCAGGCCGTGCGCCTGGGCGTTGATCTGGTTGTTATTGGGCCGGAGGCTCCTCTTGTCGCGGGTGTTGCTGATGACGTGCGAGAAGCAGGGATAGCTGTATTCGGACCATCCCGCGAGGCGGCCCGACTGGAGGGCTCCAAGGCCTTCGCCAAAGATGTCATGGCGGTCGCCGAAGTTCCGACAGCGCTTGCACGTGTGTGTACCACCCGGGAGCAGGTGGAGGAAGCGCTAGATGCCTTCGGTCCGCCCTACGTGGTGAAGGATGACGGTCTCGCGGCAGGGAAAGGCGTCGTTGTTACCACCTCGCGTGACGAAGCGCTGGCACATGCCGACATCTGCCTGGCGAAGGACAGTGGCGACGCCACTACGGCCGGGCAGCCCGCCGCCGTCGTGGAGGAATTCCTCGACGGCCCGGAAGTATCGCTCTTCTGCATATGCGACGGCGCCCATGTGATCCCACTCGAACCGGCGCAGGACTTCAAGCGGGCATATGACGGAAACGAAGGGCCGAATACCGGGGGAATGGGTGCATACTCGCCCCTGCCGTGGGCGCCGGACACCCTGGTCGGCGATGTCGTCGACCGCGTCGCGCAACCCGTCGTCGATGAAATGGCGCGACGTGGCACCCCGTTCATCGGCCTGCTGTACTGCGGACTCGCGTTGACCTCGCGAGGACTGCGCGTCGTCGAATTCAACGTCCGATTCGGCGATCCTGAGACGCAATCGGTGCTGCCGCGCCTCAAGACGCCGCTTGGTGTTCTTTTGTATGCAGCGGCGACCGGACATCTCCCAGCGGACACCGTCCTCGATTGGAGCGATGAAGCTGCGGTGACCGTGGTGCTGGCCGCGCAGGGGTATCCGGGTAGGGTCCGTACGGGTGATCGGATCAGCGGCATAGACGAGGCCACATCGCTGCCACACGCGCACGTGATCCAGGCAGGCACCGCGCTCCGCGAAGGCCAACTCGTTAGTGCCGGCGGTCGCGTCCTTGCGGCGGTGGGGCTCGGGCCAAATCTCGTGGACGCGCGCGACAATGCATACCAGGTTATGGCTAGAATCGGTCTGAGCGGATCGCACTTCCGCAGCGATATTGCGGCTGGGATGTGAATGCGATATAGCTTGTTGAGGATGCCGGCACACTGCGCAAGGATGACAGTCACACGGAGGGAGTTCGCATGAGCGGGAGCGAGAATCGGCCGAGCCTTCCCGGTTGGACCCACATTTATTCGGGGAAGGTACGGGATGTCTACGTTCCGGCCGACGCCAGGGCTCATTCCGGGGTCGATACGTATTTGATCGTGGCATCGGACCGTATCAGCGCATTCGACCATGTGCTTCCCTCAGCGATTCCGGAGAAGGGAAAGATACTCAATCAGCTTTCCCTGTGGTGGTTCGAACAGCTGGGAGATATCATTCCCAACCACTTCATCTCCACAGATGTTCCGCAGGCGGTTGCGGGGCGGGCCATGATCACACGGCGCTTGAATATGTTTCCAATCGAATGCGTTGTGCGTGGATACCTGACCGGCTCCGGGATGGCGGAATACCAGGAGAGCGGCGAGGTCTGCGGTGTTAAACTGCCCGCCGGTCTGCTTGAAGCGGATCGCTTGGAAGAACCCATTTTCACCCCCGCCGCAAAGGCTCCCGCAGGGGGAGGTGGTCATGACGAGAACATCACCTTCGGGGCGATGATCCGCCGCGTCGGCGTGGGCCCTGCGCATGCTCTTCGGTCCGCTTCACTCGCAATTTACGAGCGTGCTCGGGAACTGGCGGCACAGCGTGGCATTATCATCGCCGACACCAAGTTTGAGTTTGGAGTCTCACCAGATGCCGGTGAGAACACGATTATTCTGGCCGATGAAGTCCTCACCCCGGACTCGTCGCGTTTCTGGTCCATGCAAGGATACGAGGCGGGGAAGCACCAACCGTCGCTCGATAAGCAATTCGTCCGTGATTGGCTGACATCGCCGGAGTCGGGCTGGGATCGCACGTCTGGTGAACAGCCGCCGGAGCTACCGGAAGAGGTCATCGCGAAAACGCGCGAACGCTACGTGAGGGCATACGAAACGCTGACCGGTCGCGCCTGGCAATAGGTTCGTGGCAGGAAGGCTGCTGAAGGTACAAGCGTGCGGAAGTTAACGGCTACCGGCGCAGTAAGGGAAAGAGGCCGCATGGGACGCATTATCGTGGAAGTCATGCCAAAACCGGAGATTCTTGACCCGCAGGGGAAGGCCGTGGGCGGAGCATTGAACCGCCAAGGCAGTAGCCCGTTTACCGATGTACGGCAGGGCAAGCGTTTTGAATTGACGGTTCAGGGCGTGGTGACTGAAGCAACGCTCGATGCGGCGAGGCAGGCCGCGCAGACGGTACTGTCCAATCCGATTATTGAAGATGTCGTGGCCGTATACGAGGCGGATGAGGAGCCGGGGCAGTGAGGATCGGGATTGTCACCTTCCCGGGAACCTTGGACGACGACGACGCAGCGCGTGCTGTCCGCATTGCCGACGGCGAGGCGATTTCCCTCTGGCACGCCTCGGATAACTTGCATGGTGTGGACGCCGTTGTCCTTCCGGGCGGATTCTCCTATGGTGACTATCTGCGCTGCGGCGCAATCGCAGCACTTGCGCCGGTGATGACCGCAGTGGTTGAAGCCGCCGGACGCGGGCTCCCTGTTCTAGGGATCTGCAACGGCTTCCAGATTCTCTGCGAATCGCACCTGTTGCCGGGAGCGCTTATTCGCAATGACCACCAGCGTTTCATTTGCCGTGAGCAGGAGCTCGTTGTGGAGAACACTGCCACTCCTTGGACGCGCCAGTTCGAAACCAACGAGCACATCGTCATCCCGCTGAAGAACGGCGAGGGCTCCTTTCAGGCACCGGCAGCGGTAATCAGGCAACTGGAAGACGAGGGGCGGGTAGTTTTCCGATATGCGGGAACGAATCCCAATGGTTCGGTGCACGATATTGCCGGAATCTGCTCCGCAGCGGGTAACGTTGTCGGTCTTATGCCGCACCCGGAACACGCCGTTGAACGAGGCTTCGGACCGGCGGGCCGTGAAGGGCTGCGAACCGGCACCGACGGCTTGCGCTTCTTCACCTCTGTTCTCACGGAACTGGTCTCATGACGGTACGAGTGCGCGGCACGGCCGATCACGCTGCGATATGCGTGGCGAGCACGCGCCACGTTCGGAGCCAGCGCGCGGTGGAGCATGTCATCCGCTTGTTGCATGTTGCGCACTAGGGCAATCGCACTTTCGATTGGAGAGGTTAATGGCTTTCTCACAGATTGAATCCGCCCGGTCGCCGGAATCATCCGGGCAACCCACAGTCACCCAGAACTACGACACCGTGGACAATGCCGCAGCAACTCCCGATCAGCAGATGCCGTGGAGGGAGCTGGGACTGAAAGAGGATGAGTACCAGCGGATTCGCAGCATCCTTGGCAGGCGCCCAACTATCGCCGAGTTGTCCATGTACTCTGTCATGTGGTCAGAGCACTGCTCCTACAAGTCTTCGAAGAAACATTTGGGTGAACAATTCGGGCGGAAAACGACAGCCGCCATGCGTGAGCACCTTCTGGTAGGCATGGGGCAAAACGCGGGCGTCGTCGACATTGGCGGCGGGTGGGCGGTGACCTTCAAGGTGGAATCGCATAATCATCCGAGTTTTGTAGAGCCGTATCAGGGTGCGGCGACCGGAGTTGGCGGTATCGTGCGCGACATTATTGCCATGGGTGCGCGCCCCGTGGCGGTTATGGACCAGCTGCGCTTCGGCGCCGTCGATCACCCCGATACCGCCCGCATGGTGCACGGCGTCGTCGCCGGAGTCGGCGGCTACGGCAACTGCCTGGGCCTGCCCAACATCGGTGGTGAAACCGAGTTTGACCCGTCGTATCAGGGGAATCCTTTGGTTAATGCCCTGTGCGTTGGCGTGATGCGGCACGGCGATATTCACCTCGCCAACGCGGAAGGGGTGGGAAACAAGGTCGTGCTATTTGGAGCTCGGACCGGGGGTGATGGCATTGGTGGAGCCTCGATTCTTGCCTCGGAGACCTTCGACGGCGGCATGCCAAGCAAGCGGCCCTCGGTGCAGGTCGGTGATCCCTTCATGGAGAAGGTGCTCATCGAGTGCTGCCTTGAACTCTTCTCGGCCGGAGTAGTGGAGGCTATCCAAGATCTGGGAGCGGCCGGGATTTCCTGTGCCACAAGTGAGCTGGCGGCCAATGGTCATTCCGGTATGCATATCGATCTGGAGAAGGTGTTGCTGCGCGATCCGTCCTTGAGCGCCGGTGAGATCTTGATGAGTGAGTCGCAGGAACGGATGATGGCGATCGTCAGCCCGGAGAAGATCGCCGACTTCTTGGCCGTCACACGCAAGTGGGAGGTGGAGACTGCCATTATCGGAGAGGTGACGAGCGACGCCCGCCTGCGTATCGACCACAATGGCCACCGCATTGTCGACGTCGACCCTTCCACCGTGGCGGTTGACGGGCCGGTATATGATCGGGCATATGCGCGGCCGACGTGGCAGGATACATTGCAGGCCAATTCGGCTAGGAATTTACCGACGCCGACTAACACTGCGGAGTTGCGCGAACAGATTCTGCAGGTCCTCACAGATCCTAATCAGGCCTCGAAGGCATGGGTGACGGACCAATATGACAGATTCGTGCGTGGCAATACGGCCCTGGCACAGCCTGACGACGCTGGCGTGGTCCGCGTTGACGAACAGACCGGACTCGGCATAGCAATCTCCACCGACGCCAATGGCTGGTACACCCTACTGGACCCGTACGCCGGTGCGCAGCAGGCGGTGGCCGAGGCATATCGCAATGTGTGCACGGTAGGTGCGAAGCCGCTCGCCGTGACGGACTGCCTGAATTTCGGCAACCCGGAGGACCCGGCGGCAATGTGGCAGTTGGTTACAGCGATGGAGGGGATGGCAGACGCGTGCCAGGCTCTCGGTATACCGGTGACTGGGGGGAACGTCTCGCTTTACAACTCATCGGGAGGAGTCGGCACGGCAGAGGATGCCGATACATCCGGGCCTTCCGACCCGGCGGGGGAGACCCACGCGCCTTCCAGCACCGGGCCGGAAGGCGAAGTCGGCGCAGCCGCCCGCCCGACCACATCAATCAATCCGACGCCGGTTGTGGGTGTGCTTGGCGTTATGGCCGATACCACCACTGCGGTGCCCTCCGGGTTCCAGGAGGAAGGGCTTGCGATCATACTGCTTGGTGCCACGGCGGCGGAGCTTGACGGATCCGCCTGGGCGCGTATTGTCCACGGTCATGTAGGTGGCCGCCCACCCCGCGTGGACTTGGCGGCCGAGCAGGCGCTCGGGCGGGTGCTGCTCGCACTGCATGACGCCGATACGCAGGGAATGGGCAGAATTACCCACGCGGCGCATGATCTCTCCACGGGCGGGCTCATTCAGGCGCTTGCCGACATGACCACGCGATGCGGTATCGGCGCGTCGATTGATTTGGCATCGGTGTGTTCGCAAGTGGGTATTGACTCATTCACAGCACTGTTCTCGGAGTCGCAGGGGCGTGCACTGGTGGCCGTACCGGAAGGATTTCTTCCCGCCGTGCGGGCTGCAGCGCAAGCGGAGGGAGTCCCCATGGTGCGTATTGGCACAACCGGTGGCGAAATCCTCGCGATTACCCCGGCGGAGGGGCAAGGTACGGCAACAGAAGCCCTCGTTTTCGATGTCGCTGCACTTCGTGCGAGTAGCGAAGCGGTTCTTCCCGCGTTGTTCACATAGCCGGACTCGGGGTGGTTCGGGTCGCGCTGGTCGTTCGGCTCGGTGTGCTGCCCGGAACGTCCGGCTCGACGTCGCGCTCAGACTGACGTCTGCCGCGATCATCGGTTCGTGTACTGTGTTCACCCGTTTTGCACGAAGGAGCTTGCGGGACCGGATATTTGAGAAGACGAAGAGGCCGGGTACTGTCCCCACTGTGCGCGGCGCTGCTTCCACCGCGGTGGCAGGTACTCGTGGTGCCTGTTTGATACTTTTCCCGGGGCGTAGGATGGAGCAGTTCCTTAGCAATGGAGTGAGGAGAGATCCTGTGACATCGAATCGTGATGAGTTCGCCGCGCAAAACGTATTTGGACTCGGTGCCCCCAATGATGCCTATGCACAATACTTCATCGGGCAGTCGTACCTAAATCCGTTGACGCCACCGGATGAGGACCCGCTCTTTATGGTAAATGTCACCTTCGAGCCGGGTTGTCGCAATAGTTGGCATATCCACCACGCCACGCGGGGAGGCGGGCAGATCATTGTTTGCACCGCTGGGTCCGGCTGGTGCCAGATCGAAGGGGAGGAACCGGTCAGCCTCGAGCCCGGCTCCGTAGCCGTTTTTCCGGCTAACGTAAAGCACTGGCACGGCGCCAAAAAGGCGCCTGGTTCTCCCACATAGCCATCGAGCTGCCGGGCGAGGGCACGAGTACCGAATGGTGCGAGCCCGTCTCGGATGAGGTGTACAACGCCCTTTGACCGGACGTGAACTTAAGGTGGTAGCGCTAGCGGCTTCATCTACGTCGTCGTAATCTGGACACGGAACCGGCGGGCTGTTTCACCGGAGTAAAACAAAGGTGGAAGCGAAGCCGGTCGGCCGAGACGCGGAATACGCGCTGCGTGTTTGTAGGGAAATGAGCCGCTGCTAGCAGGTATTGCCGCTGGGGCGGCTGCCACCGGAGCGATGCACGCGGTCCGTGGTCTTATGACGGTCGAGCTTTGTTGGTACCTACCGTGAAGGAGTGATTTCATGGACGATCGTATCGAACGCATTCACAGCGCAGTTATCGCGCGCAACCCCGCTGAACCGGAGTTCCACCAGGCCGTTGGGGAGGTTCTGGAGTCGCTTGAGCCGGTGCTCGCAGCTCGTCCCGAATACCTGGATGAAGCTATCCTGGAGCGAATCGTTGAGCCGGAGCGTCAGCTCATTTTCCGCGTGCCATGGGAAGACGACGAAGGGAACATCCACGTCAATCGTGGGTTCCGTGTCGAATTCAATTCTGCACTTGGACCCTACAAGGGCGGACTGCGATTCCATCCATCCGTCAACCTCGGTATTATTAAGTTCCTCGGTTTTGAACAGATCTTCAAGAATGCTCTGACCGGTCAGGGCATTGGCGGTGGCAAGGGCGGCTCGGATTTCGACCCGCATGGCAAGTCAGATCGTGAAGTGATGCGCTTCTGCCAGTCCTTTATGACTGAACTTTCGCGCCACATCGGCCCGGACACCGACGTGCCGGCCGGCGATATTGGCGTGGGCGGCCGCGAGATCGGCTATCTGTTCGGCCAGTACAAGCGCCTGCGAAATCGCTTCGACGCCGGAGTGCTGACGGGCAAGGCCCTGGGCTGGGGCGGCTCGCTCGGCCGAACCGAGGCCACCGGCTACGGCACAGTCATGTTCGCAAAGGCCATGCTCGCCACGCAGGGAGAGTCTCTCGAAGGTAAGACGGTACTAGTCTCCGGCTCCGGTAATGTGGCGATCTACGCTGTGCAGCGCGCCCAGGCCGAAGGTGCGAGGGTTGTGTCAATCTCCGATTCCTCCGGGTCTGTTTATGATCCCGACGGCATTGATTTTGACCTGCTCAAGCAGGTCAAGGAGGTCCAGCGTGGTAGGGTGGCCGACTATGCGGCGGCGCGCCCCGGTGCACAGCTACGAACCGGTGAAAAGGTGTGGACCATTGAAGGCGCTGATATCGCTTTGCCTTGCGCCACCCAGAACGAGATCGATGAAGACGCCGCCAAGGCGCTCGCCAATAACGGCGTGAAGCTTGTGGCGGAGGGTGCGAATATGCCCTCGACGCCGGAGGCAATCAACGTGTATCGAGAGGCGGGAATCCTGTACGCCCCGGGTAAGGCCGCTAATGCCGGCGGTGTCGCAACCTCCGCGCTGGAGATGCAGCAGAACTCGGCTCGCCAACAGTGGAGCTTTGACACTACCGTCGGCAAGTTGTCCGAGATTATGGCGAGTATTCACGATACCTGCCTAGCGGCCGCCGACGAGTTCGGCCATCCCGGCGACTACGTGCTCGGCGCGAACGCGGCAGGGTTCCAGAAGACCGCCGACGCAATGATTCAGCAGGGACTGGTGTGATCAGCAGGCGGCAGGCTCGGGCTTGTCGCACCGAATGATGACCTTCTGGGTAGTGCCGCCCGCCGGTAAATCGGCGGGCGGCGTTTTTGCAGCCTTCTTCATTAATGAGGTGACTAGGGACACCTTTACCGGTTAGGCTTGTGTGGTCAGGCTTTCCAAGAAAGGAACACACACATGTCCGACGTATTCACGCGCGGCGGTCGCGCAGTGGGTGCCTTAGTCGCTTTCACGCTGGGCGGCTTGGGCCTCACGGCCTTGCCGGCGGGTGCCACTGACAATGGGGATGGCACCGTCACTGTTGATATTGCAGCGATTTCCGATCTGCATGGGCATATTGAAACGGCAGGTGCGCTCTCAGCCAAAGTCAACGAAATGCGTGCTGCTAATCCCGACACGATCTTTGCCGCCAATGGCGACTTGGTTGGTGGGTCGGCCTACGTGTCGTCGATTGATAACGACACCCCAACCTTAGAGATCATGAACGCGATGAAGCTCGATGTTACATCGGTGGGCAATCACGAGTTTGATAAGGGATACAGCGATCTCATTGATCGCATTGCCCCGTCAAGTAACTATCCTTGGCTGTCCGCGAATGTGGATGGCGTGGATCCCTCCGTTGTTCCCCCATTCGCAGTGTTACGAACGCCATCTGGGGTGCGGGTCGGCTTCGTTGGCACGGTTACAGACGACCTTCCCACTCTCGTTTCGCCGTCGGGTATTGAAGGTTTGACCGTTACAGATCCTGTAGCCGCCACGGACAAGTATGCCGCAATTCTCAAGGATGGTGACGAAACCAATGGAGAAGCGGATATCGTTGTGGCACTAATGCACGCAGATGTCGACTTTGGTGCCAAAGTGGGACCGAATGTTGATGCGGTAGTTGCAGGCCACACCCATCAGGATAAGTACAGGGAAACTGCTTCCGGCGCTCCGGTTATTGAACCGGAGTGCTTTGGCTCTCTGTTAGCGAAGATCTCGTTCGTGTACGACAAGAACGCCGGTAAACTCGTCTCTACAAAGGCGGAGAACCTTGGTGTTAGCGATAACGATGGTGTGGATGCCACCATTCAGGCCCTGTACGAAAAGGCAGCTGAAAAGGCGAAGATCCTAGGTGCTAGGGTTGTCGGTTCTATTGATGGTGTCGCCAACCGCGGGACGAACAATGGTACCGACCTGGGTGCTAACCGCGGCGCCGAGTTCTCTGCAAATAATCTGATTGCTGAGGCTTTCTACCAGTACTCGCAAGGAATGGCGCAAAAGGCGGACTTTGGCATCATGAATCCGGGCGGTGTGCGCGCCGATCTAGATCCGAATGGTGACGGCGAGATCACTTTGGAAGAGTCGTACACCATGCAGCCTTTCGGTAACACATACACGACGATCCAACTGAATTCTGCGCAGGTATACACCCTCTTCGAGGAGCAGTGGAATGCCAATCCGGAGGCGGCGCGGCCCATTCTGCGCCTGGGAATGTCCAAGTCGATCACTTACACCTACGATCCCACTGCACCAGTGGGATCCAAGGTGACTGGCGTTTACCTGAACGGTGAACTCTTGGATCGATCCGACACCTCCAAGCTCTACACCGTGGTGTCCAACCAATTCCTCATCGCAGGCGGTGATGGATTCAACGTTTTGAAGGAAGGTCTGAACTACAACGACACAGGCCTGATCGACAATGATGTGTTCAACCTCTTCCTTGAGGCAAATCCGAATTATAAGGTGACCTACGAACAGCACTCCATCGGCGTGTCCGGTGTTTCGAACCTGACGGCCGGGAAGAGTGCTGATATCGCTCTTTCCTCGCTGTCCATGACCTCTGTTGAACCGAAGCCCGAGAAGGTGACGCTGTATTTGGATGGTCAGGAGTTGGGGACCGCCACGGTGGACAATACCGTGACCCCGAACCGCGATGAGACAGGTCAAGCGACCGTCTCCGTGACCATCCCGGAGTCGGTGACTGCCGGTACGCATGAACTGCGTATCGTCGCCGAGCCCACAGACTTCACTATGCAGGTCGAGGTTGCCGCTGCGGCAGCACCGGAGAAGCCCGTCATCCATCCAAACACCTTCCAGATCGATACCGATGGTGATGGCGTGGCCGACCAGTATGTCAACTATGGTCGCGCCTCCGATACGCCGCTGGTTGGTGACTGGAATGGCGACGGTATTGATACTCCGGCTGTTAAGCGTGGGGAACTCTACTTTATTTCTGATTCGTTCGACGGCGGAGCGGCAACAACGGTATTCGCCTACGGACGGGAGTCCGATACGCCGCTGGTTGGTGACTGGGACGGTGACGGTAAGGACACCATCGCGGTTCGCCGTGGTAACACGGTGTACATCAACAACACCCTGAGCGGCGGCAACGCCTCGGAGGTCTTCCATTTTGGACGTGCCACCGATGAAGCGCTCGCAGGTGACTTCGATGGCGACGGCAAGGATACAGTGGCGGTTAAACGCGCCAACGGCTACTACATCAAGAATGAACTCGCCGGTGGAAACGCCGACTACTCCTTCGCCTTCGGGCACACTAGTGATAAGCCTCTGGTTGGTGACTGGGACGGTGACGGTAAGGACACTGTTTCCGTGTTGCGCGGCAATACCGTCTATGTGAGTAACGCGGAGCGTGGCGGAGGAGCGACACCGGTCAAACTGGCGGATGTATCTAGTTCTTCGGTTGTCCTCTCCGGTGATTTCAACGGAAATAAGGTGGATACTTTCGCGGTGCGCTAGCCGCTTCGCGGGTGACTTTGCTGGCTAGCCGCTGGCAACGTCTCCGCCACGACGCCTAGATACAGAAATGGGGCCAGGTGGTTATGCCGCCTGGCCCCATTGTGTGCCACTGCATCGACTAGCCTTGTGATATGCGCAAAATTGATGTCGACGAGGGAATGCGAACAGTGGGCCGTTTCGCAGCGGGCGAGGCGCTTTCTTCGGGGCAGCTACGAACCGCAGCGCGATTCTGCCTGGAAGAAATCGCTGAGCGTTATCCCGGCCGAAGCGTGGAGATCCGGGTACCCTACATCGGTGCGGTGCAAGTACTGGAGGGTGTCCGGCACCGGCGTGGCACGCCGCCAAATGTGGTCGAACTTGACGGCCAAACATGGCTAGACCTGTGCGTCGGAAATGCGGCGTGGGAGCAAGCCGTTGCCACCGGCCGGGTCAGCGCGTCGGGAACGCGGGCGGACCTCACCGAGTTCATGCCATTGTTTAGCAGTGCCGTCTTACGTCGTTGGACTGTGAAGGGCTGAGGGATGCACGAAGTCGGTAGAGGGCTCAGGTGGCGTGCTATGCAGTAACACTACAGTCTGCTCGGTGGGGGAGAAATGCCCCTCCCCGTGAGGTGTGCGAGAAACACAATGCCGTTCCGTGAACGGCATGTGCCGAGCTTGCGATGGTGTGAGACGATGGGACGGTGAAAGGCGATGGGCGCCTGAGCGCCGGGCTTTCGAGTGTGAAGCCGCAGGATGAATGCGGCGTCTTCGGTGTATTCGCACCGGGGTTGGAGGTAGCTCAGCTGGCCTACTACGGCCTCTACGCGTTGCAACATCGTGGGCAGGAATCGGCTGGCATTGCCGCCTCCGACGGGAACACAATCCTCGTGTACAAAGACATGGGCTTGGTGTCACAGGTATTTGACGATCAGAATCTCAAAACGCTGCGCGGCCATATCTGCCTGGGGCATGTACGCTACTCCACCACGGGACGCTCCGAGTGGGAGAACGCGCAACCCATGCTCGGACCGACGGCATTCGGCACAGTCGCCGTTGCCCACAACGGTAACTTGACCAACACCAGCGATCTGGTTGCACGAATTCACGAACTATCCGGCGACGATCTCAGCGCCGAGTTGGGGCGCGGGAGTTCCACGGATACGGCCGTCATGACGATGCTGTTGACGCTGATGGGACAAGACAATCTTCACGATTCCGTCTTCGATGGAAGCGCTGAGATGCAGAGCCTGGAGGACGGCTTGCTCCGTCTCCTACCCCGCCTGGAGGGTGCCTTTTCAGTGACCTTCATGGACGAGACGCGTCTGTACGCGGCTCGGGACAGGCATGGCTTCCGCCCGCTGGTCCTGGGGCGTCTTGGCAGTGGCTGGGTGGTGGCGTCGGAGACAGCCGCGCTGGATATCGTGGGCGCCGTCTTTGTACGTGAAGTTGAACCCGGTGAGTTGATTGTTGTCGACGACGCCGGACTGCATTCTCGTACGTGGGCGTCGCCTGAACGGGCGGGCTGCATCTTCGAATATGTGTATTTGGCCCGGCCCGACACCGCTATTGCAGGCAGATCCGTCAATTCCGCGCGGCTGGAAATGGGGCGAATACTGGCCCGGGAGCACCCCGTGGCGGCGGACCTGGTAATGGCAACTCCGGATTCGGGTACACCTGCCGCCATCGGCTACGCACAGGAATCGGGGATCCCATACGGCCAGGGACTCGTAAAGAACGCTTACGTTGGGCGGACATTCATACAGCCGACACAATTGAGTAGGCAACGCGGAATTCTTCTCAAGCTGAACCCGATGCGGGAAGTGATCGAAGGGAAACGGCTCGTCGTCGTCGATGACTCTATCGTGCGGGGTAATACGCAACGGGCACTGGTCCGCATGCTCCGTGAGGCCGGTGCAAGCGAAGTCCACGTGCGAATTTCCTCACCTTCCGTGAAGTGGCCATGCTTTTTCGGAATCGACTTCGCCACGCGCGCCGAACTGATCGCCAACGGCAGGGATGTCAACGAGGTATGCGAGTCTTTGGGGGCGGACTCTCTGGGTTATATCAGCCTCGGGGGGATGGTGGAGGCTACCCGCCAACCCTTTGCCGAGCTGTGCAGTGCCTGTTTCACTGGCAAGTATCCCATCGATGTCACCCGTGTTGCCCAGGCCACCGGTGCTGATCCAGTTTTGACCGCCGCGACTGCCGATATCGCAAGAGAAACGTCGCTGCGCGGGCAGATCAACCACGCACGGGGCAGTGTTAAGAGGCCGCCCCTAGAACAGGAGAATCGCGGCGGCGAGGAGACGGAGGAATTGTGAACGGGCAGAATGCCTATGCGGCCGCTGGCGTTGATACGGAAGCAGGAGACAACGCCGTCGAGCTGATGCGTTCCGCTATCGCCAGTACGATGACAGCCGACGTCGTCGACGCGGTCGGTGGTTTTGCCGGCATGATAGACGCCTCCGCACTGCGGAATTATCGACGGCCGTTGCTGGCCACCTCCACTGACGGTGTGGGTACCAAAATAGCCATTGCACAGGCCATGGGCGTGCATCACACCATTGGTCAAGATCTTGTCGGCATGGTTGTTGATGATATCGCTGTTGTCGGTGCACGCCCGCTTTTGATGACCGACTATATCGCCTGCGGTCGCGTTATCCCGGAGCGTATCGCCGACATTGTGCGAGGAGTGGCACTGGCATGTGAATACGTGAAGGTACCGCTGTTGGGAGGGGAGACGGCCGAGCATCCCGGCGTTATGGAACCCGACGACTATGACATTGCGGGGGCGGCAACCGGCGTCGTGGAAGCCGATGCGGTACTCGGAGCGCAGCGGGTGCAGGAAGGAGATGTCATCGTCGCAATGGCGGCATCCGGTTTGCATTCCAACGGGTACTCCCTGGTTCGCCGCATCGTGGCCGACGCCGGGTGGAAGCTGGACAAGGAGGTCCCGGAATTCGGGCGCACACTGGGCGAAGAGCTCTTGGAACCAACGAGGCTTTATTCTCCGCTGTGTTTGGACCTTGCCGCGCGCGGCGACGTTCACGCATTCTCACACGTCACCGGCGGCGGCTTGGCTGCCAACCTGGCCCGCGTCATCCCGGTAAGCCTACAGGCGCATATTGATCGTGGAGAGGTAGAGGTTCCCGCGGTGTATCGCGTGCTCTGCGAGCTCGGTTCCGTGGACTGGCGTGACGCTGAGGACACCTGGAACCTGGGAATCGGTATGGTCGCAGTCCTTCCTGCGCATGATGTGGAAACGGTGACAACAGTGTGCCGGGAGTACGACTGCGAGGCGTGGCCCGTTGGCAGTATCACCTCGGCCTCGGCGGAGGGCGCGGTGGATGGCTCGACGGGCACCGGGGCGCGGCTGATCTCTGGCACCAAAGGGGTGGCCGGAGGAAGTGTGCTGCTGCACGGAGAATACCGCTGAGCCGTGGTAGATGGCGTCTAGTGAGCCATGGGGGATGGTGTCGAGCTACACAGGCCCGATGAGCGTATCACCCGCAGTGGGCTTCACGGACTAGTGCGCGCTCATGGCACTTCTCGGAGTCGTTCGGCGCAACAAGACGGCGCCGCGCCCTCACAGGGCACGGCGCCACCGTGTCTAGAACACACTGGATGCGAAGTGGAAGAACCGTCGTTTAGCGCTCATCCTTCTCGGACTCGGCGTCGCGGCCGTACTCGTCGTCGGCGTCCCACTCGTCGTCGTCCCAGTCTTCGTTGTACTTGGCAGCATATTCAGCGTAAGCGTCCATCTCAGGTTCGGGATGCTGAGACCCCCTCAGCTCGCGCTCAAGGGCCTGATAGTCGGTATCCGGAGTGAAGTACTTGAGATTGCGAGCGACCTTGCGCTGCTTAGCCTTCTGACGGCCGCGCCCCATATGGCTCGACCCCCTTTACCTCATCGCGGGGCACACACTGCTGTGGCCCCATGTACGTATCCGTTCGCCCATCTACTTTACCGCGAACGTGGCAATTCCCGCCACGCATAACCCCATGGTGAGAACGGCAGGTCGGCTGCTGCCTGCGCGTATTGCGCGGTACCACGTGCTTTGCCCGGGAGATGTTAGGACAGGCACAGTTGGTCAGTGGCGGCAAATGACCA
The DNA here is from genome assembly GCF_003957265.1 of Actinobaculum sp. 352. Classification (NCBI taxonomy): domain Bacteria; kingdom Bacillati; phylum Actinomycetota; class Actinomycetes; order Actinomycetales; family Actinomycetaceae; genus Actinobaculum; species Actinobaculum sp. 352. The sequence continues at coordinate 81,197 of NZ_RQSN01000008.1, forward strand.
GTACGCCCAGCCCGACAACAACCACCACACTTCCCGCCAGGATTCCGATGGCGCGCAGATCTCCGGACTTCGCGTCGTGGACAAGTGCCTTGACCCGAGTTGTGGCCGTAGCGGCCTTCTTCTTAGCCTGGTCAGTAGCGGCTTTTGCGACGACTTTCGGATCAAGCCGCCCGGCCAGTTCGTTGACGGTTTGCGTCATCTCTTCACGGGTTCGCCTCAGTTCAGCCTCGATCTGCGCGATAGAGCGCTGGTTACTGTCCGGCGAGTTCTTCGCGTCGCTCACCTTTTGATCCCCCTCTTGAATGCTTCGATGTCTTGGCTCAAGCCGTCTTTAGGATTGACCACGTGGCGCTTGGATGCCTTCAGACGCGCTGCTCCTATGGCGGCGAGTATCGCGGCGAGGACAATGAGAATGCCCGCGACCGTGAGGAAGGCGGCCCACACAGGCATGATGTTCGCAAATCCACTCACAGCTGCTAGCAGCAGAAGCAGGAAGATGAACACCGCAAGGAAGGCGGCGACAGCGAGAAGCACGCCGCCCATGCCGAGTTTCTGTATTTTCGCCTTGAGATTCGCGGAGGCGTAGTCGATTTCTCCGCGAACCAGTGCGGAGGCCTGTTCCGAGATACTCGCGATCAACTCGCCGATGGACCGTTGCGTGTTAGATGACTGGGAAGCCGCGCGCGTCGGCTTATCCGGGGCGGCTTCAGGGTGTTCGTGCTCCGTCCCGCCGGGTTTCTGCGTGTCCACGATCGTAAGCTCCTTTTCGGTGCGTCCACCGCGTTGGGCGGTGGGCCGTGGCTGAAGACAAGACTATTCTCCCCGATCTGGTCCGTGAAGGCGACCATAACGGCGAATATCGGAGTACGCCGATAGCTATTCTGTGCGAAGATGTGGCGCCTATTGTTCCGGCGAGGGCCGAGTTCATGAGCGCTGGGGCACACGCGGTATAGCGGCAAGGCACCTCGTGCTTCAGTAAGCCGACGCGTACCTCAGCGCGGTACGAGTAGAGTTCATAGCTGTGACTTCAATTGCGCCAAGCTCGTGATGCGCGTGGCGGAAAGTGCGTCCGCCACCAGGGGTATGCCCGGTGTTTCGAGGAGGACGCATTCGATACCCGCTTCTTGCGCGGCGACGGCGTCGATCGGGCGATCACCTACTGCGAGGCAATCTGACGGGTTGAGATCGTGCCGCTGCATCATCGTGATGTACATGTCGGGGTCGGGCTTGCGCGCATAGCCATCCGGAGCACAGATCAGATCGTCGACCTTTAGACCGCTCGCATTGAGCAACACGCGGGCACTTTCTCGGTCGCGGTTGGTGATAACGAGATTCAACCCGCCTTTGCTACGTACCTGCTCCAGAATGTCGTGAGCGCCGTCCATGACGGGAGGAGGGGAGACTTCCCAGGCACGCTTAAGCAGCGTATAGGCCTCCTGCAGGTCGTCGGGTGGGATGGAGAATCGTTCTGCCAGAGCTGTGATCGCAAAAGCGATGGAATGCCGTGTCAGGTGGGCGACGTCGTCAACCGAAATCGTGCCACCGCATTGCGTGACGTACGCCTGCAGCATGCGATCAATTTGCGGGTAGCTGTCGATAAGGGTACCGCCAAGGTCCCACAGAATGTGACGGGTCATATATCCATTGTGCCTAACTGGCGGGCCCGTAGGCCATGAAATAGACATGCTGCCGGGTACTCACACGCCTTTCACTTTCCTGTTGGCTGTGGTCTTGGCCGGAAGGTAGGCCTCCGCGCGCCGTTCGGTTTCCGGGCGGCCTCCTTCCACTGCCGCCCGCTGCCTCTAGTGCACGGCCACCTCCTCCAGTGGCGCGACGACCGCTTCCTCTGGCGCGGTGAAAACGGTGATGGCACTCACACGTGCACTAAGGTCCTTGGGGTGTGGCGGGCAGGCGATTAGCCCGCCGATAATTTGCCCGGACGCTGGATCGGCGCTGCCGTGCCGCGCGCATCGGAGGCGGTATCACCGGCTGTGTCCGCAGCCGACAGCGTTGGGGGAGCGAAAATCCACCGCTGCTGCACCGCGAAACTCAACAGCAAGCAGAGGAAGTCCATGAGAAGTTTGGCCAGCCACAGCGCGATTCCAATGGACGCCAGGGCGCGGACCCCCAGGGCGGTTATCGTCACAAGCGTTGCTGCCAGGAGGGCGTACTCGAAAGCCTCCAATGCGGTACGTTCCCTCGAATGCTCGCGGAATACTTGCGACTTGTTCAGTGCGAAGTTGACAGTTCCGGAAACGACACGGGAGGCGACGACGGCGGGGAAAATCCCCCAGCGGGACTGCAGAACTAGAAACAGCAGCATTTCACCCGCCCAGCACCCGGCGCCAACGGCGAAGAACGCCAATAGAGGCCGTAAGACCAGCCACGAGTCAACCAGGGGGCGGAAGTGGGAGCCGGAATTGCCGTCGTGATAGACGGTGGCGATAGGAACCTGCCGAATCTCCTGGCCGACCCGCGCGACCGCGAGAAGCGCCTGGAGTTCCCACTCGAAGCGATCACCCGGAATGCCAAGAAGGCGCGCCAGATGCTGTGGCCCGTAGCCGCGCAGGCCGGTCTGTGTATCGCTGATGCGTTGCCCGCTGGCGAGGCGGAAGAAGCGGGCGCTCATCCAGTTACCGATGCGCGACCGGATGGGGACCCTACCGGAGAAGGCGCGCACGCCGAGAACGACGGCGTTCGGATGATCCCGTAAGTCGAATGCCACCTTGCGGATATCGTCCGGAGTGTGCTGGCCATCGGAGTCGGCGCATATCACCGGCTCATCGGGCGCGTGTTCGAGGCACCAGGCGAAACCTGTGCGCAGCGCGAAGCCCTTCCCACGGTTGACCTCGTACCCGATGACGGTGGCCCCGGCGTTGCGGGCCTTCTGGAAGGTATCTGCGTAGCGCGCTCCCGAGCCGTCGTCGACAATCACGACGTGTGCTTCGGGTATGTGATGTGCCAGTGCATCGACGAGTGCGGGCAGACGGTGGTCGGGTTCAAGCGAGGGAATTAGAACGATCATGACAGATCCTCGATGTACAGAATGTTGGATGTTCCCCGTTCTCCACCGTTAGAAGGTTGGTTGATCACCTCGCCGTTGAAGTACATGGTTGATGAACCTCCGCCGTCGAGGTTGTAGGCGATCACGCATCCAAGCGACTGCATAATCTGTGCAGCCTCCGTCATTGTGGCACCGCGCGAGTAGCCTTCGTCTCGTCCGTCAATCACGACGAAGACGAATGTGCCGTCCTGCTTCTGCCCGATCAGCGTACGGGGCTGCTCGCCTTGGATCGAGTGATTGCCGAAGTTTGTGTCGATCTCTACGGAGTCAATGCCGCTGACAGCCTCCCCGTTTTCGATCAGGGCAGGACCGAAAGAGAGTGTGTTCCACACGCCGGCGTCGACTAGCTGCTGCGCACTGGTGGTGGTCTCGTCGTAAATCGCCATTGTTCCATTGCGATAGATGGCAAGTCCGGTGCGGGCGCCGTCGTCGCGATATATCACGCCGTTGCGGATGAGGATCCCGCTGTCCCGGAAGCCGTAGTAGTCACCGTTGATGGCGAGGATGGCGTTATTCTCTTCCGCTATGGTTGAGGTCTTGTCGGTGATATTGGTGCCGTATGAGTTCTTGGCGAAGGCTGATCGTATAGCCGTGCCGTCCGAGGCGCTGACGGTGGCCACGTAGTACGTCACGGTATTGTCGCCACCGCCCGTGGTGACTGTTTCAACGCTGATGGAAGCGTTGGAGGCTGTGTAAGAGGAATAGGTTACCGTGGCTGTGTGGTCGGCAGTGTCAGTGCTTTGCTCAGAGTCGGTGCTGCCGGATGAGGATGTCGATGACCAACTGGCGGAAGCCCCCGCCTCTAGGGCGCTGACATCGGCTATTTCGACGTGGTCGATGACGTATCGGTCGAGCGCCCAGGCGGTGCTGCCTCCGACGAGGGCCAGAGTAAGGATGCCGGCACCTACAACGACTCGGCGTCGCTTCAGGCTGCGCGGGTGTGGCGCGGGGGTGTGTTGAGCCGCCCGGAATTCGGCTTCCGAGCGTGTCGGAGAGGTGTTGGGTGCAATAGCCGGGCCGTTCCTCCCATCCGCTTGACGGCTTGCTTCACAATGCTCCATGACAGGCAGTGTGCATCTACAATCCCGCCGTAAGCTGGGCGCAATCTGAGGGTGGACTGGAAGAGACGCCGCTTCGCGCCTCGCTATTATACAAATATGAGCGAAAGAAAGCAGGCGCCTGCGGATCGGGTGGAGACCGGGCGGAAGACGGCGTCGAAGTCTGATAATTTTGTGGATATTCCGACAACGCCGCGCGCGTTCATTGAAGCACTCGTTGCGATGGACACCACGTCCGCTAAGAGCAATCTTGCTGCGATCGACTTATTGGAGTGTTCATTTGCGGCGGCGGGCGCTCGCATTCATCGCATCGACGATGCCGACGGGCTGCATGCCAGCCTATTGGCGACCTTTCCGGCCGTGGATGGCACGGTCGATGGCGGGGTCATGGTAGCCGGGCATACGGACTGCGTTCCGGTCGACGGCCAGGTGTGGACATCTGATCCCTTCACGCCTGAGGAGCGCGATGGAAGGTTGTACGGCCGTGGTACCGCAGACATGAAGTCCTATCTGGGCATCATCGCGGCGCTCGCCCCGCAGATTTCTCAGACGCGGCTGGCACGGCCACTGCATATCGCGGCGACGTGGGACGAAGAGGTCACGAGCATGCGTGGAGCATTCGCACTGGTGGAGAAGCTGGATGAGCTCCATATTCATCCGGATATCGCGTTGGTGGGCGAACCGACCACCATGCACGCGATAGGCGCCCACAAGTCCATGAACGTCATTACACTGACCTTCCGTGGCCTGGCTTCGCATTCATCGCTACCGGTGCGGGGGCTCAATGCAATCCGGTACGCGGCCGAGTTCATCACCTGGTATCACACCGAGATCATTGAACGCTTCCAGAGTGAGGGGCCCTTCGACGACGGCTTCCGAGTGCCGTGGTCGACCGGCGGAGTCAACGTGGTTCAGGGTGGCACGGCGGTGAATACCGTGGCGGACCGAGCCTACCTGGAGCTCGACTTCCGTACACTGCCGCAGGTCGATGCACTCGAGATTCACCGGCGTGTGCACGAAAAAGCGAGGGACATCGACGAGAGGATGAAGGCCGATGCGCCGCCCGAAGCTGCCGGAGATGTATCGCAGGTTGGCGTAACCGTGGAGACGGTCGGTCAAGTTACTGGCCTGGCGAGCGGACCCGAATCGGCGGCCGCGCGTTACGCCGTGAGCCTGGGGGCTATTGCCACCGCGGATAAGGTCACCTACGGCACCGAGGCGGGTACCTATGAGGCGGCGGGAATGAGCGCTGTCGTCGTCGGACCGGGTGATATTGCGCAGGCTCATGGTCCGGATGAGTACATCGAACTCGACCAAATCGCGGCGGGGGAGGAGTTCTTCCAGCGCTTGATCGCAGACTTGGCGGAGTAGGACTCGGCCGCGTTGCTGGCGGCGGGGTGGATGTGTGCGAGAAGTGCCGGGTTTTTCAAGAAGATGCGGGTTTTTCGCGACACTTCTTGAAAAGTCCTCCACTTCTTGTGCCAGGGGCGGACGTGACCACGTGCCAGGGGCGGCTCCCGACGCCGCTCGTAGGCCGATGCCGCGTGCCAAGCACCAACCCTGGTCTCTGGCACAGGTGTGGGTGGTTTGGTGGGTAGGTGGGTTGTCGAATGAGTTATGCGTGGGGTCCACTGTTGAGTTGCATGTAAGGCGTACTGCCGAATGACCCGCTGCGTGGTGTCGAATGACTCGTCGTCTGGTGTCGAATGACTTGTTACCGGTTGTCAAATGACTCATGGTTGGACGCGGGTTTTTCCTTGGTGGCTCCGACCGGCGTCGATCCGGTGACCTTTCGATTTTCAGTCGAACGCTCTACCAACTGAGCTACAGAGCCTGGTAGACAAATGCCCGGTTTCCCGGGCAGTTATCCGCGACCCCGACGGGACTTGAACCCGCGACCTCCGCCGTGACAGGGCGGCGCGCTAACCAACTGCGCTACGGGGCCAATACGAGGTATTGACCTCAGTACCCCCAACCGGGTTCGAACCGGTGTCGTCGCCGTGAAAGGGCGATGTCCTAGACCACTAGACGATGGGGGCGAAAGGCTTTCGCCCGAATCCGTTCGCTACCGTGTTGGTGGAACTCGTTAAGCTTAGAGGAAGAAGGGGCCTTGGTGCAAAATCGAGAGGCCTGTGTGTTTCCTCACCGCGGTGACTGTCGTCGGATTCTTCCCGGAGATTCCGGGAAGAGCCGCGCGAATTGGCCTTGAAAAATCGACGATTTGACTACTACAGCGGGCCTCGAATACACCGCTATCGTCCTATCGTCCTATCGTCCTATCGTCCTATCGTCCTTGCGTCCTATCGTTCCGCACTATCGGCACACCACCTGACCTGGCGGGAAGCTGCGTGCCAAAGCCGTGACCTGGCGGGAAACTATCCGCTAGCACCCGGCAACACTCGCCGTAGTGCACCCAGCGCGGGGCTGAACTGCGCAAACCGGCGGAACGTACACCGGGCTTTTGAGTGTATGTCGGTGCACTGTGTGGAAAGTGTCAGTGGGCATTGCGGTAACTTCTCAGGCCGGTGCAATAACCTGGAAGGCATGGCGTTGCTCAGCGTGTTGTCTGCGCCCAGCACATTTTTGGCTGGAGTGCTCTCTTCTCAGTCGGCCTTGTCGTCATTAGCGCGGCAGGTGACATCCACACCGTCCCCTTCGCCCGACGCTACTCCAGCCGATGATTCCACCACCGTTGCCGAGACCGCGGTGGAGGCGACGGTAGATGTGCTTGGAGTGGTGCTGCGTATCGGCATTGGAATCGTTGTTGGTTTGCTGATCAGTTTTTTGCTGCAGGGCGTTATCAAGTTCATTGTTCGGCGGCACGAATTCCTGCGCGGCTCAGCACGCAAGGCAGTCCAGCCTTTGCAACTGGTGCTGGGCACGCTAGGTGCCTGGGTGGGCATGGTTATAGCGGTTCCCGTGGCCGCCAATGAGGAGCAGCCGCAATGGCGGGAGTATGCGCAGCACTCCTTCCTCATCCTGCTCATTTTTGCGGGGACTTGGCTAATCGTCTCTATTGTTGACGGGGCCGAGCAGACCATCGTCAAGCAGGTGAAAGCCGCCGGGGAGTCGCGCTACCGCAAGGTCCAAACGCAGGCGCAGATCCTGCATCGCGTGATTGTGGTTGTTATTTGGGTGTTCGGCCTCGCGGGCATTCTTATGACATTCCCCAGTGCCCGCACGGCCGGAGCATCGGTATTCGCGTCAGCCGGATTGGTCTCCGTCGTCGCCGGTATTGCGGCGCAGGCCACGCTCGGTAACGTATTTGCCGGCCTGCAGCTCGCGTTCTCCGATTCCATCAGGGTGGGCGACATCGTGATCTGGCAGTCGGAGTACTCGACTGTTGAGGAGATTACTTTGACGTACGTGGTTCTTAAGGTGTGGGACGGGCGTCGCCTGATTGTGCCCTCCTCCCTCATGACCACGGAGACCTTCGAAAACTGGACGCGCCGCACGCCTGCGATGCTTGGCTACGTGCACTTCCAACTTGATTGGCAGGCGCCGATCCCGCAGATGCGCGTGGAATTGGAACGTATTCTGCAGTCCACAGACCTGTGGGACGGGAATACCGGTATTCTCCAGGTTCGCGACGCTGATTCGGAGCTGCTGCAGGTTTCCGCTTTGCTTTCGGCGAAGAACTCCTCCACCTTGACGGATCTGCGCTATTACGTGCGCGAACAAATGGTGCGCTGGATCCAGGAGAACGCGCCTTCTGCCATGCCGCATATGCGCTACTATGCCGGTACGGATGTGCCGGACATGGTTGCGCCGGATGAAGTTCCCTTCCCGGAAGTGAAGGCTCGCGCCGAAGGGCAAGCAGAGGACTCAAGCCAGCAAGAGGTGCGCAGCGGACGCGTGCAGGCGAGGCTTCCGCAGCGCGGGGACGATACGACGCCGGAGGCGGCCTTTGCCGGGGATGGTACCTCGGGCCCCGCTCCGACTGCGGCCGATTTGACGGAAACGCGTGTGCTGAGCGTTGAGGAGATTGGTCTTGTAGGACCGGCGCGCGTGCCTGCGGGGCAACGCGAAATCGGCCCGACGGAGACCATGGTCGCGCCTGGGCATGAATCGTCGATCTTCACAGGGTCTGTTGCGGCGGAGAAACGCGGTCAGGAGTTCGCAGGGCCCGGCGACGAGGCGATGCGGGAACGTGAGGCTGCAGCTGAGCGTCGGCACCGTCGTGACGACGAAACTGAGGAGCGGCACCGCGATGATCGGCAGCGGACTTCTTCACCTGCTGGTACCACCGCAGAGCGCGCTGCGATCGAGGCGGACTCCGGGCGGGAAGACCTCTCCGAGACGGAGAATGAAAACCGGTCAACAATGAAGCAACCACTCGGGAATCCGGCACAAGACACGGGTGACTGACACGATTATGGGGGCGAGGTTCTACCCGGGTAGGGCTCTGTGGAAGGTACAATCTTTCAACCGGCTTCGTGTTCCAATCGGTCCGGACGGGGCGCGTCGGTCCGGACGGCGCGGAGCCCTGTGAAGTCCCTTTGGATTCTTCTGTTCCAGGCGTCGGCAGGCTACGCTCATAGCTGAGAGATTCGGCGGAAGGTCTGGATTCGCGCAGAGGCGCGTTGGAACTGTGTGCGCGGGGTGCTCAGGCAGAACGCAAGCTCTGCTCGGGACGCCGCACACGCCACCTAGCGGCTTTGTACAAGGTCGGCATTAGGTGCAAAGCCAGAAATGGTTGGGTCACATACTCGAAGTAGAAAGGGAAGCGGAAACATGGCTGATCAAGTGCGTCTACCACAAACTGATGAAGAATGGCGGCAGGTCCTCTCGCCGCAGGAGTTCCATGTATTGCGAGAAGCTGGCACTGAAAGACCGGGAACGGGCGAACTGCTCGACGAATTCCGGGAAGGCGTGTATCGCTGCCGCGCATGTGGGCAGGAGCTCTTCCGCTCACAAACCAAGTTTGAATCCGGATGCGGATGGCCGAGCTTCTACGACCCGGCAGATTCGGATGCGGTGACAACGGCTACCGATTACAAGCTGGGATATCCGCGCACGGAGGTACGCTGTGCGCGTTGTGACTCGCATCTGGGGCATGTGTTCCCGGACGCTCCGCAAACCCCGACCGGGCAGCGGTACTGCATGAACTCCGTGAGCCTGACATTCGAACCGGCAGATCAGCAGGAGGCTGATCAGCAGGTGGCTGATGATCGGCAGGAGAGCACTGACCGGCAGGAGACATCTGAGTCGAGTGTCGAGCCGACCTCGGCGGGCAAGTCGACCGTTTTCTAGAGATACGGGATGAACGGGGTCGAGTCGAATGGGTCTACGGGTTGGAACCTTTAACCTGCAAAGTGGCACGCCGAGTACTCCGCTCAAGGTGGATGAGGCGATACGCCAGACAGCAGATCGACTGGCCGCCGAGCGTTTGGACATCCTAGCTCTTCAGGAGGTCTCGATGCCGCGCGGCCAATCGCGGCCACCTCTGCGGGTGATTACTGATGTGGCAGGGATGGCCTGGATGCAGTTCGCAGCGGCCCGACGCGCCCCAACCGACATGATCTATCGGGTGGCACGGCGCCAGGAATACGGTTACGGCGTCGTGCTTGCCACCCGTGAACCGCCGATGTTCTGTAAGTCGCTGCGATTGCCTTCATGGAAGTCTCCGGTACGCCGAGATAGAACCGGTAGGCGGGGGATTGCGGGTCGTTATCTGCGCGTGGAGGAACAGCGCCGCGCCGTCGTCGTGATCCTCAATATGGACGGTGGGCCGCTCCTTGTGTGTGCCACCCATCTGGCTGCCGATGCGCGTTTAAACTCGCGGGAACTCGTATGGCTCGAGAACCGGCTTGCGGGCATTGCTCGCCACGCCGGCGTAGCGAGCGCGCCGCGCTTACTTCTCGGTGATCTCAACATGAGCCTGGAGAAGGTGCGGCGCGAATCGTCGTTCACCGTGCTGGCACAGGGAGCGACCTTCCCGGCAGCCTCACCGCGCACCCAAATCGACCATATTCTCGGCCAGAATCTCGTCTCCTGTGCCGAATCTTCTGTTGTGCATCTTCCGATTTCCGATCACCGGGCACTTCTGACGGAGGTTGCACGTGGCTGAGCGCGGTGCAGGGGGAGGGAAACGCCAGAAGCGCCACGTAAGCGGCTGGGAACAACAGGAACAACCCGCTGCGTTGCGGCGCAATCGTTGGGCTCCAGCGCTGCTGCTGGGAGCGGGTATTTCGCAGTATGTCGGGGCATCGCTGGCGGTCGGTCTTTTCGCGGCGGCTCCTGCCTTGGCGGTGGGGTGGGGCAGAATTGCCGGTGCGGCGATTTTGCTATTGCTGTGGAGGCGAACTCTTCCGCGTGACTCCAACGAAGACTTCAGTTGGCGGGTGTTGGGTGCGGCTGCCATTTTCGGTCTGGCGCTTGGGGCGATGAACCTTACTTTCTACCTGGCGATCGACCGGATTCCCCTCGGCACTGCGGTGTCGCTCGAATACCTCGGTCCGGTGGTACTGGCAGTTGCCACCGGGCGAGGATGGAAGACCCGACTCGGCGCCGCGCTCGCCATAGGCGGTGTTTTCCTGATCTCCTGGGCAGGAGTTGACCTTGGCGATGCCGACGTCGCAGCGGGTGTGACGGCGGCGCTCGCCGCGGGTGCCTTCTGGGCTCTCTACATTTGGCTTGGCCGCCGAGTGGCGGTTGGAGGGCGGGGTCTTGACTCCTTGGCATGGGCCATGACCGTGGCCGCGCTCGTCTATGCCCCCCTTGGTGTGGGCGACTTCGCGCCAATTGCAACAAACCTGCGTTCACTGGTGCTGATGCTGGCCGTTGCCGCTCTCTCCTCGGTTCTGCCCTATGGCGTTGACCAGATTGTCATGCGTTCATTGCGTGCCTCCACCTTCGCGCTGTTGAGTTCTCTTCTGCCTGCCACCAGCCTGCTTGTGGGGCTTGGCGTGCTTCGGCAGGTGCCAAACGCTGCGGAGGTCCTTGGGTTGATAGCGATTTCGGCAGCGGTGGCGTTGGCGACGTCGCCTCAAGTACCGGAATCGTCCTAACTGGCGGTTCTTACTTCTGCTCGTCACCTCCGCAGGTGCGTGGTGGCGTTCCCGATTTGTGACCGAGTCCGAATGGTAAGACGCCTGCCGGAAATTCTCATAGAGGTTGCGAACGGCATCGCGCCGCCGCTTTCGGCGGATGTGCCGCGCGTGACGGCCAGTTTCATTCTTTAAACGTGTTTGTTCTGGAGTCATCCGGGTCTATGCTATCGGTGTTGGATTCCCCACGGAGCCTTCTCGCTCGCAATAGTGCGAGCGGAGGGGCTTGTGGATTCCACGGCGTCGGCGAAGGACCTCCGGTTCTTCTCGGCGAAGCAATTGCGATTCTGCAAAGGTCGATGCAACGGAGAATCGAGATGGAACCCGATACAATCCTCGAGGTCGAGAGAGAGTTCAGTGTGCCGCGCGGCGTCCTCTTCCGCGCTTTCACTGAACCCGCCGCTCTCGCTCAATGGTTCGCCCCGGACGGTTGGCATGTTGTGCCCGAGTCGGTCGAACTTGACCCGCAGCTGGGTGGTCGGCTGCGTCATACGAAGGTGCGCGACGACGATCCCACCCGAATCTGGGTGGTAGACGGCGTTTACACGGAAGTCTTCTACCCCGATGTGCTTGTCACGCGGCAGCGTATCAGCGGCATTGAAGGTATTGATCCGTCCAAGCCGGTCGAATTGCGCGTGGAATTCACACGCCTCGGCCGGGAGAAGAACTTACTGCGGATCGTGCAAGGCCCGTATACCGAAGAGGCGGCAGTGGACTATTCCGATGGATGGGAATCCATCCTCGACCATCTCCAGGAGTACCTGGACGCACAAGCACAAGAGGAGACTAAGAAGTGAGCGCACAATCTACCACTGTCGTTAGGCGAAAGCCGATGATGACGATGAAGCAGATTCTGCTGATGAACTTTGGATTCTTCGGAATCCAGTACTCGTTCGGTATGCAGCAGACTGCCATTAATCCGATCTATACCTTCTTGGGCGCCGATCCGGAGAGCCTACCCCTCTTGAATATGGCCGGTCCTATTACCGGTCTGTTCATCCAACCGTTGATCGGAGCCTTGTCAGATCGGACATGGTCGGAGAAATGGGGGCGGCGTAAGCCGTTCTTCCTGATCGGTGCTACTGGCTGCGCAATCTGCCTCTTCCTCTTCCCCTTTGTATCCGCGTTGTGGATGGCAGTGTTGTTGCTTTGGTTGCTCGACGCATCGAACAACACGGCTATGGAGCCCTACCGTGCCTTCATTGCCGATAAGCTTCCGCCCAGCCAGACAGCGAAGGGTTTCCTCGCGCAGAGCTTCTTCACGGGCCTTGGCATTACCCTCGCGAATGTTTCGCTGTTCTTCTTCCGGCGCCTCCTTGACGGGGCAACTGCCGCCGGATTGCCTTACTGGGTGTTTGGCTCCTTTATGCTCGGATCGGTGTGTTCGATTGGCACGGTACTCGTGTCGGTGCTGTCGACTCCGGAGATTCCACCGACGCCGGAAGAACTGCAGCGCATGCGGGCAAAGAAGTCGAAGGAGCATTTTGGCGCCGTTCATGGCATTTGGACCGCAATCGTTGAGATGCCGAAGCAGCTACGCAAGTTGGCTTTGGTCTATCTGTTCCAGTGGTACGCCATGAACGTCTACTGGCAGTATGTTTCCCTGTCGGTGGCGAAGTCGGCGTTTGGCACCACTGATGCGTCGTCGGATGCCTACGAATCTGCGGTTGGTTGGACAGGTCTGATCAATGGCTTCTACAACGTGGTGACCTTCACGGTGGCATTCTCGCTTGTCGCACTGGCCAAGAAGCGGGGAGCGAAGTGGGTGCACATCTTCTGCCTGCTGTGCGCCACTGCCGGTCTGCTTGTCTTCCCACACATCACGAACAAGTTCCTGCTTTTCATACCGATCATTGGACTGGGCATCGCCTGGGCGTCCATTATGGGTGTGCCATACATTATGGCCGTGCGCATGGTGCCATCGTCTCGTTATGGCGTGTACATGGGCATCATTAACATGATGATCGTAATCCCGCAGCTCATCCAAACCCTGACCTTCGGTTGGGTGTACAAGCATATTCTGGGGAGTAATCCAAGCAACGCCATTACCTTTGCCGCAATCTTACTCGCTCTGGCGGCCATTGCCATGACGTGGATCAAGGAGCCGCCGATTGTCCGCGATCAGGACGATGTGACAGCTCCTCCGAAGGTTGCTGGCGCCTCCGTGCAGGAAGGCGAGTGAGATCATGACGATTAAACGGTATAACAAGATTCTCGTGGGAACCGATGGCAGTTCCCTGGCCGGCCCCACGGTAGCGCGTGCCGCAACGCTGGCGGACACCGAGAATGCCGAGTTGATCATCGTATGTGCCTACACCACGATGACGGCACGCGAGGAAGCCACTTTGAGTTCCGTTCCGGCGCAGTCGGTGAAGCTGGGCCAGGTGCCTGGAAAGGCGTCCGCCAGTCAGGCCTTGGATGAGGCGATGTCCATTGCGGAGCGGCAGGGCGCGCACGTTTCGGCGGCCATTTTGATGGATGCGGAGCCCGCAGCTGCGCTGCTTGAGACCGGTAAGCAGTTCCTGGTCGATGCCATCGTGATCGGAGCTATTAGGGACACTTCGATTGTGGGGCGGCTTCTCGGTACCGTTGCCTCAGAGGTTGTCCGGCGCGCACATTGCGATGTGCTTGTTGTCCGCCCGGCTCCCGGTGCTCCGGAACCGAACGTGGCGGAGGACGTCATGATCGAAAACGACTCCACGGAGGAATAACAATGCCACTGGACGCAGCAGGCCGCCAGAGTTTCGAACTGCGGTGGGAGCGCTATTCGCCGCAGATCCGCGCGGCGCTTACACACCTGTATCCGGGACGCGAACGTGAAGTCGAGGAGCGGCTATGTGCGCTGCTTCTCGCTGCGTTCAAGGCGCGTAGCCCAGAGTTGCGGCGCCTCGATGAAGAACGCCTGCTGCGTCCAGATTGGCTACAACTTCCGGAGATGATCGGCTACGTGTGCTACGCTGATCGCTTCGCTGGGAATCTGGCAGGCATCGCCGATCGAGTCGACTACTTGACCGATCTCGGCGTGCGTTATCTGCATGTTATGCCCTTCCTCCGTCCGCGAGAAGGCGCGAACGACGGCGGCTATGCGGTGCAGGACTACCGCAGTGTTCGCCCTGACCTAGGCACGATGGACGATCTGGAAGAACTTGCCACGGTGTTGCGGGAGCATCGGATCAGTCTGGAAATGGATCTCGTGCTCAACCATGTGGCGAAGGAACATGAGTGGGCGCAATGCGCTCGAGCCGGGGAGCAGAAGTACCGCGACTACTTCCTCATGTTCCCGGACAGGAAGGTTCCCGATGAGTACGAGAAGACTTTGCCGGAAATCTTCCCCGACTTCGCCCCCGGCAACTTTACGTGGAACGACGACGCCGCGGCGTGGGTGTGGACCACGTTCAATGATTACCAGTGGGACCTGAACTGGGCCAACCCGGACGTCCTTTGCGAGTTTGTTGACCTCATCTGCTGGCTGGCGAATAAGGGCGTGGAAGTCTTCCGGCTCGATGCCATCGCCTTCACCTGGAAGCGGCTGGGGACAACCTCGCAGAACCAGCCGGAGGTGCATGATCTGACCCAGGCGATGCGTGCCTGCCTGCGGATTGCCGCGCCTGCGGTGGCCTTCAAGGCCGAGGCGATTGTGGCTCCGGAGGATCTGATGGCCTACCTGGGACGTGGGGAACACTACGGTTTGGTTTCCGACATGGCCTACCACAACGAGCTGATGGTGCAGTTGTGGAACTGTGTGGCAACCGGGGAGGCCGATATGGCGCAGGCGGCGCTCGCGGCGATGCCGTCGAAGCCGCCGTCGGCTACATGGGCCACCTACGTGCGGTGCCATGACGATATCGGCTGGGCAATCTCCGACGCCGACGCCGCGGCGGTCGGCGTGTCTGGTTTCGATCACCGGGCGTTTCTTTCGGATTTCTATTCGGGAGAGTTTCCCGATTCCTTCGCGCGCGGCTTGGTGTTCCAAGCGAATCAGGCAACAGGGGATCGACGTATCAGTGGCAGTTGCGCTAGCCTGGCAGGTCTCGAAATCGCTTTGGAGCGAAATGATGGCAAGGGTATTGATGCGGCGATAGCCCGCATTATCCTCATGCATGCAGTCATGTTCGGGTACGGCGGTGTGCCGCTGCTGTATATGGGTGACGAAATCGGGCTTCTCAACGATATGGACTACGCTCGTGATCCTGCCCATGCCGAGGATAACCGCTGGGCGCATCGCCCCTTCATGGACTGGGATATGGTCGATAAACTGCCGAATGAGCCCTTACATCCCGCGCGGAGGATCAATGAAGGCATCCGCCATCTGATTGATGTGCGCGTAAAGACGCCGCAGCTGCATGCCTCCATTCCCAGTGAGGTTGTGGAGAGTCCCGATTCGCGCCTGCTGATCTTTGAGCGTTTGCATCCGTTGGGCACGCTGGTGGAAGTCTACAACTTCTCGAACCAGACCGTTCGCCTGCATCACGGGGTACTGACGTACCGGTTGGGATACGACGCACAGGAGCTTATCGGCAATAACAGCTACGATCTGCGCCCGGCGACCATCGATATCGCACCGTACCAGCCCGCGTGGTTCATCCGCGCCGATAGGTCTTAGCTCATAGTGAAGGCCTCTCGAATTCTCCGCGAGATGGACTATATTGGAATTAGTCCATAAAGGGCTGGCGGTTAGCATGTACCGGAACACCCGGGAGACCGTCCGGAAAGGAGCAGAAGAGATGGCGCAGAACACTTCCAAGTCCAACACGGTAGAGAAGGCCCTTCAGCAGGCCCTGGTTGACCTTACTGATCTGGCCCTGTTGGGCAAGCAGGCTCATTGGAACATCCAAGGTTCGCGTTTCCGCGCGTTGCACCTTGCATTGGATGAGATCGTGGAGCAGGTGCGCGATGATTCCGATGAGGTGGCAGAGCGTCTTGCCGCCATTGGCGGAACCCCCGATGCTCGCGCCGCGATTGTCTCCGCACAGTCCGGTGTGAAGCAGTTTGATGCCGGCGTGCTCAGCGTTGATGATGTGTACGAGCAGTTCGAGGAAATGCTGCTTGGCGTATCCGACCGGATCAAGGCCACCCTCGACGATGTCGACGAGGTGGACCATCTCTCTAACGATCTGTTGATCGGTGTGGCAGCAGGTCTGGAGAAGCAGGCCTGGATGCTTCGATCCGCGACGAAGTAGGTGCCTCGCGTCGGTGTTCTGGCGTAGGAAACCACGCCGCCGTGTGGGCGGCAGAATTGCCGACAAACTGAGATTCAAACCGCGGGTCCACCACTGCCTTCTGGCGGGCGGTGGGCCCGGGTATTTCGGCACAACAACTAGCTACCGCAAAGGATCAATGATCTGTGGGAACTGCCCGGACGTGGGTGTCGTAACTGGTTGAGTGGTTTCGGGAGCTGCTTAGTAAGGGTGCCAAAACCGATAAGCATGGATGGCAGCTTGCCATGCGCGCTAAGCAGCGCCCGTGCACTAAGCAGTGTCCGCGCGCTGGACACCTTACTGGATTGGCGGGGTGAAATATGGTGTTGAAGGCTGCTGACCTCGTCGTGAACATCCCTGGCCAACAGTCCCCAAACCTGGGATGATGCGGCGTGCCCGACGAGCCGAGGATCACCACTCATCCTCGGGAAGCTCGTCGTCGTTCTCGTCGAATATCTCGAAGTAATCTGCCTCGGCTGCCGCCGCAGCGACGGCGTTGGGGGAGTCGATATTGACGCGAAGAAGCCAGCCAGACTTACCGATTTGCACGGTGGCGGTGCTGGGTAGCTGCCAGGTGACGGATCGTGCTTCGCCTTCGTCGTTCCATTCGGTGATTCCCTTGCCGTAAAACGCACTCAGCGCCCCCACGTACTGGTCGAAAGCTGATCGCGCCACCGCTTCGACCAACGGTTCAAACTCCAGCGCGATCCGGGAGGATAGGTTGAAGGCGAAGGAGTCGACCATGCCGCGGATTGCGATGGCGGACGCGTCCTTTTCTCCCGTGCCGTGATTGGTGGTGAAGAGTGTCGCTTTCGACGGTGAGGATACCCAACCAAGTTCATCTCGCAGTTGCAGGGCGTGGTCGGTGCTGAGCGGCCAATCGTGTTCGAGCCATAAGCGGATGACTCGAATGCCTACCGGTATGGGTACGATTCGGTATAACGTGCCGTCGGGTAAAGGCATCTGCATGAATTTGCTGTCGTGCGCTGCGGGGGTTTGCGACATGGCAGCTAGATTAGCATGTCCGCTATGCCGCCGTGACTTCGATGTTGGCTGGCCAGGTGTCCACAGGTGCCCGCGAGGGCGCTGGTTGAGTGGGCAGGCAAAAGCCCCCTTTGCGGCTCCGCGGCCGCGAGTAGTGCCTGGACGTGTGCCCACCGCCTTTGGGTGTTCGCCCGCACTACCCGCGGCCCGGCGCCTAGGATCGCGGCGATTCGGCCGGTTTCACCGCTGGATTACAGTGCTAAGGCGAGTTCGTAGGCGTCATTAATGGCGTCTCCGACCTTGCGGGGGTTCACACAGTCGCCTACCGTGTGCACGGTGGCGCCGCTAGCAGTCAGCGCCGCTCCGAGTTCGGTGGCGGGTTTCAGGCCGAAGGCAGTGATGATGCTGTCGGCTTGGATGATCCTGCTTCCGGCTGCGTCTGTTACTCGAACACCCTCTGGCAGGATCTCCTGCACCGAGGTGCCGGTGAGAACCTCGACGTTGTGCACCGCCAGATCGCGCAGCAGACTCGTGCGGTTGAGCATGAGCATGTCACTGGCGATGGCATCGGTCATCTCGACGATTGTGACTGCATGCCCCTGCTGGGCGAGTTCGAGCGCGGCATCGGCGCCGGAGAGTCCGCCGCCACAAATCAGCACCCGATCACCCACCGGTGCGCCCAGATGGAAATCGAGTACATCAATTGGAGTTGCATCAGTGGCAATGGCGACTGCTGCGGGAATGAATGGATGGGACCCGGCGGCGACGACGATTTCGTCGACGTCGCTGAGCACGGGATCGTCGGCCGTGACCTCGTGCCTGAGGTGGAGGGTTACGCCGTCGATTTGCTCGAGTTGGTGCTCCCACCAGGTGATCATCTTGAAAAGCTCACGTTTGAAGTCGGGGGTGGCGGCGGGGCGCAGCACGCCTCCGACGGCGTCGCCCTTCTCGTAGACGTCAACTGTGTGTCCGCGCAGGCCGGCCACACGGGCAAATTCGAGCCCGGCCGGGCCAGCGCCAACCACCGCAATTCTCTTGGGGGTCCGCGCCATGTGTTCGGAAATAACCCGGGTGGCCTCGTGCCCGACCTCGGGGTTGACCGCACAGCCGATCGCTTGTCCAAAGAACGCGTTGCCCGTGCAGAGCTGGTTACAGCGAATGCAGGGGCGAATGTCCTCCGGTCGGTTCTCGCGTAGCTTGAGGACGATGTCGGGGTCGGCAATAAGGCCGCGACCGATGGCGATGAGGTCCGCCTTACCTTCGGCAATGAGTCTTTCGCCGATCTCCGGAGTGATATTGCCGCATGCGGCCACGGGAATGGACACGACGTCCTTTACCCTCGCGGCGGCTTCCACCATCGGCGCGTCCCCCAAATAGTAGGGCGGGAACACGTAGTCCATGGCCTCGTAGGAGCCGTCGTCGCACAGAATCATGTCGAGTCCACCGGCTTCCAGCGCGCGTACCAAATCCTGGGTCTCCTCCCAGGTTCGGCCGCCCTCGAAACGGTGGTTGACGGAGATACGGAAGGAAATGATGCGCCCGGGTGCGTTTTCCTTGGCGGCCTGGATACACTCGACGGCGAAACGTGCGCGATTCTCGGCGCTGCCGCCGTACTCATCTGTCCGCCGATTCCATACCGAACTCATGAACTGGTCAATCAGGTACCCGGTGTGGCCGTGTATATCGATAACGTCAAATCTGGCCTCGTAGCCGCGATGTGCAGCCTCGCCAACTCTACGAATAATCAACTTGATCTCTTCGGTTGTCAGCGGACGGCAGCGGCGGGTCGGGTCGAAGAAGTAGGTGTTGTCGGAAGAGGACACCGGTTCCATGCCGAAGGCGTCATAGTTCTGATTGTTGCGGCCTAATCCGGGTGTGAGTTGGAGGGCGGCTAGCCCACCTGCGGCATGAACGGCGTCGGCGATTCCCTTCAGGCCCGCAGTGTGCTCGTCGGTATCGGCACGAGCCAACCCGGGCTGAACTGGTTCGAGGTCGGACTGTACGAAATTGATGCCGGTCATGGTCAGTGCGGTGCCGCCACGGGCACGGGCGCCGTAGTACTCGGCTTCTATTTCCGTGGATTTGCCATCCTCGGTGCCCATTTCTGTGCCCATAGGCGGGAGGATGATGCGATTGGGGAAGGTGATTCCCGCGATTGTGATCGGGGAGAGTATGTGGTCAAAGCGTGACAAAACTGGCGTTGACATGAGGGAACTCCTTCGTCCTATGTGTTTTGCGTGTAGAACCAGCCTACGTAGAGGGAACGCGCGCAGGATGCATAGGCGTCCGGGAAGATACTTATACGCAGGAAATCGCGTGAAATTGGTTTCGAGTTCCGAAGTGGCTGCAAAACTAACCTTGTGTGCTGGCAGACGGCGGGCGTGGCGGGTTGCCGTGGTGTGATCATGCTGTTTTCTGGTGGTAGGCCCACAGGGACTCGAACCCTGAACCCACGGATTAAAAGTCCGGTGCTCTGCCAATTGAGCTATAGGCCCGCAAGTAGTTTACCCGTCCGGCGCCGATTAGGCACATCGAGTGACGTGAGGAGCACGGTGGGAGGCGCCGACTGTGCGCGGGTTAGGACGGCTATGCGTGCCGTGCGGCGTACGGACGTCGCTGGGAGGTCCCGACTGTGCGCGGCTGGACGGCGGGTGTGACCTGCGGGGTAGGTGAATATGCGGGATATGAGAGTATGCGGGATGCGCGAGTATGCGGGCCGGGAGAAATCGGGGGTGATTCGTCAGATGGGTGTGACCTGCGGGAGATGCGAGTATGCGGGATACGAGAGGCCGTCGCGCGGACTTCGATGCAGTGTTCTGATTTGCTCGCCATGGCCCCTGATCTGCGGGAGAATAGTCTCGTCCAGACGGGCACAGCCGCCAGAGCTGTCACGACGCCAATGGTCCACTCAACCGGCGGCGATAATGAGGAGGATGCTATGACCAAGAAGCCGAGACGCCCCGCACAGCTCGATGCGGATCAGATTGAGGCGATTGAAGGCGAGGCCGACGTCGCCTACAACTCGGAGCTTGCCCACACCTCGGCGCAGGCATTAGTACCCATGGGACGGCATCACAGCGGTGAGGACCCCGAGACCTTCAAGCGGATTCTGGCCCTGGTTGACGAGGAAGGCGTCGACGTTATCGCCGAGTCATGGATTCGTTCTCCGGAAAACACCCTGCCGGGGATTCTATGGCGCGGTTACCTGCTGCGCGAGTGGATTCGGCGTGAGGGTGCTGAGGTCAACCGTCGCTACGAGGCTTCGGCGGAGGTGCTGCGCCGCCAGGGGGCGGACGGCGAGCAGAAGATCGCCATGACCCCGAAGCCAGGAACTGTGCGCCAGGAGTGGGATTCGGTTCTTGCGGGTACGTATGAAGGTGATTTCGCAGAGGTACTGAAAGACTCTGCGCGTCTGACAGACTTCCTCGGCGAGGTTGATCCGGTGTGGATCGGTACCGGTGACCACCCGCTGGCCACCGATGTGACGCGGCGCGACCGCGCGATGTTGCTTACATCGGCCGAGTTTCGGGCGGCGGGCAAGCTAGCCGCGGATGGAATGCTCGAATGAGAGTGCGCGGGCCGTTTCCTGCGGCGGGATGGAAGGATGCCCTGGCAGCGATCAACCGGCAGTGTGAGCAGGTGGATGGCTTCGCTCCCTTCGATGAGCAGACCGTGCTTGATGTGGCTGCCGGGGCTCTGGATTCGCACATATGGGTGATCGACGACGGCGACGCGGCGGACGCGGTCTCTGACCTTCGCGGGGCTTATAAGGGCGATGGTACGCAGAAGGCGGAGCAGCGGCGCGAGAATGCCCCGGATACGGAAGGGCACGAGAAGCGGGCGACGGAGAGTGTGTCGGCCCTGGCCGGGGCTCCACTCGAGGTGGCGGGGCTGGCGCATCTCGGGCGTGCCGGCACGGTCGAGCTGGCGGTGCGCCCTGATGCCCGACGTCGGGGGTACGGCCGGGTGTTGGCGAGGAAGGTACATGCGGATCTCTTCGAGCGCGACTCGAAGACTCGTGGTGTGGATCCCCGTGCCGAGAACGCCGTGGCGGGCGCCTGGGCGCACGGCGATCTTCCTGCCGCCGCCAGGTTGGCGAGTGAGTTCGATCTGACCGTGCGTCGTGCTTTGCTTGTTTTGCAGCGCGAGATAGCGGCTGGCGAGGAGGAAGGCGACGGGGGCGGTAGTTCTGGCGCGGGTGCCTTTGGCGACGGCGCGGGTGCCGCTCCGACTCGTGAAACTGTTGATGAAGATCTCGCGACGGGTGGATTCCGTCTGCGAACGCTTGATCCGCGTGCGGATCTAGAGGCGTTCACGGCGTTGAATGCCGCCGCCTTTGCATCGCATCCCGAACAGGGGCAACTGACTGAGGCGGACATGCGTCAGCGGTTTGAACAGTCATGGTTTGATCCAGACCTTTGCCTGCTGGCCGTGGCCGATGGTGGCGAACTGCAAGGTTTTATTTGGTTCAAGCCGGAGGAAGTTCCTTCCGAGTATGAGTTGTACGTGCTCGGAGTGGCGCCGTCGGCGCAGGGGCATGGTGTGGGCGCGGCGTTGACCACAGCGGGACTGCGGCTTATTGCCGGGCGTGGTGCACGCCTGGTGCGTCTTTATGCGGACGCCGATAACACCGCTGCCGTATCGCTCTATCAGCGGATGGGTTTCGCCACGGCGCAGCGCCATGTGCTGTACGGATGAGATGGTGACCCACAGCCGGAGTGGTGGTGGCGCATACGATGTGCTCAGCGTCCCTCCGGTTAGGTGTTGAACCGCCGTATTCGCCTTACGTGGCGCGGGATAGCTCCGGGCGGTCCCTCCGGCCAGCCGGTGACCTGCTGCTAGATGTCTGCGCGGTAGGTCGAAGCGTGGGGCGATACGCCGTCGGGCCGACGCGGCGCGGGGATCACTCACTGTCCTCGCACTGTTCCGGCACATCGACTCCGAAGAAGTGCCTTGTGCGGCGTTTGGACGAGAAGAGCAGTAGGCAGGAGACTCCGCACAAGAAGCTGAGTAGGTATGGTGTGGCTAGGGTTGGCTTCAGTCCTTCGAGGTGTGAGAGGATACCGGTTCCTGGTGTTGCGTCTGCGATGACTGTGTAGTTCATGACTGCATATACGGACACGACGGCGTACAGGAGGGCGGCAACCGCGAGGACCGCCGCGCGTGACTTCCAATCCCGCTGTGGGCCGAACCGTAGCAGGACGGCGATCCAGATAGGGGTGATGGTGAAGATAGCGGCCCAGATACGGTAGGTGGGCGAGTCTGCGAGGTGTCCGCTGGCGAAGACGGCTACGGCGAGTGCTGCGGAGAGGAAGGCGATGAAGATCAGTGCATGGCTGCCGAACCGCTTGCCCCAATGGTGAAAGTCCTGTGCTCCTGCCCTGTTTTCTGCTTGCTGTCGGGCTTTTGGTTCGGGAGTTGGGCCGAAGTATTTGTCGGGTTTACGGCCGAAGGCTACGTTGAGATAAAAGAAGAAGGCACATACAAGACCGGGTACAGTGGGGGCTACTAAAACTTTGCTGATTCCCCGTTTTAGAGTTGAGTTTTCGGTTGCGAGAAGTTCGGAATAGACATCAGAGTAGTGAAGAAGGATGAACACTACGGTGGAGATGTAGAGGACGAGGGCAACACCTTCAATGATTGCTCGTGCTTTCCACTTCATCGGATCTCGAAATAGGAGCGGTGCACAGAGCCATCCTCCGGTAATGGCAAAAGACACGGTCCAGACCGTGTCCTTGTAGCTTCCGGGGACATTCCCTCTGACGAGACCTAAAGCGGTGAATGATGCGAAGGCCACAACCAGTAGCGCGAGTACCATGCGACCTCGACGGGTTTGGCGTTGCTGGTTGCTTTGCTTGTCCGTTGTCATCTGCCGCTCCGTGGTTCGGTGCGACTCGGCAAGGCTCCGCCGTCGGAGCCTTCAGCCCTAGCGCGAACATCGGCAATCTGTTGTTTCAACTCAGTGGTCTGTTCGGCGGAGAATTGGAGCCTCTTGCTCATCCACGATGAATTCATCAGATCACGGACTGACCGTTCGTCGCGAAAGATACTGTCAATCATGCGCCGAGTCTCCGGCGGTGCCTCAGCGCGTAACGCCCGCAGGGATTCGCGGAGCAATTGATCCCCAGGACTGCCAATGGGAAATGTTGAGAGCAGTCGGACAGGCCTGTTCGAACGGTTGTCCACGAGGCATCCTTCCGAGAAAGTGGGAATGTAAACGGTACTGGTATCAGGAGACACCTGCAACCGGCCGAGGGACGTGGCGCATAGGCCGGTGAATCCAATGACGAGGGACCACGTCGCGTTCAGAGTACTTATGAGAGCTCTGGCTGCCTGTATCAGTTCGTAGCCCGCGTATCCTGCACCGCCGAGACCAAGGAGTTGCCCGACGATGGGTACAGGTAGCGTCACAGCTGCGGCAGCAGCCAGGAAGAGTATTCCCCAGTCCGCAAGAGCTTGAAGTCCACTGGCAAGAGAAGCTGCCAGGTTGTAGATTCCAATCGCTATGCTCTGGTAAGTTGCCGAGAGTTTGCGTAACTCCTCGGCAATATCGGAGAATGACTGCGACATCTTGCCAAAGGACGTCGCAGCAGTATCAGCTGCTCCCCCCTCCCACTCGGAGGCGGTGTCGCTCCATGTATTCGTCGATTCCGAGGCAAGCGCGGAAAAGTAGTCCGCCAAGTGACCAAGTCCATTTCCGGCTCGCGACACAGCCTCCCAGTCTCCTGCTATTGCACCTGGGATCGCGTCGAACGGGTTGTGCTCGCCTTCACCGAGGATGAAGTCCAAGATGATATCTGCTCCTTCTCCAAGCCAGAAGGACGGAGAAATGACATTTCCGACCATTCCCATGGAACTGAACACATCGGCGAAAGTGGTCTCTGCCACAGCTGGTGGCAAGCAGCCTGTAACTGGTGTACTCGGTGTTGACTTCGCTGTGTTTACATCGGCTGAAGTGTACTTGCCATCAAACAGTGTGATTACGTTCTGGTCACTGTTCTCGTAGTGACGGCGGCACTCGTCTACTGCATCCGCTCCGCCACGCAGTGCCTTCTCTGCGTCCGTTTCACACTGCGAAACCGCGTCCGTTACCTGCTGCGCGTAGCCGATAATGTCAGACATGACGTAGCCGAGTGATCCGCTATTCGGGACTACGATGTTGTCTCTGATATACGAACGTGCATTGGGTGATGATTGCGTCGTCGTATCCGCCAAGTTGTGATAGATCGCGGACAAATGATCGAGTGCATCGAAATCAACGGTGATCGTGGACATCGTAACCTCCATATCCGGGTGAGTCAGACCACATGGATGCAGTATAGCTGCTATGGAATTTCCGTTCATCTTGTCGCTTTGAGCTGCGGAAATGCCTTGAGGTGTGCAGTTTGGCGGGTATGGGCGCAGCGGCATGCTACACCGCAGCTGCGGAAATGCCCTGAGGTGTGCGGTTTGGTGGGAAAAACCGCAGCTCTGACCTCGGCCGCGTGACACAGAACCGTGCGAGGCGCAGATCCGGGAGGAGGGTTGCCCTGCCTGTCGTCCCAGGGCTCAAGAAGTGGAGGGTTTTTCAAGAAAGTGCGTGATTTTTCCTCCATTTCTCGCCAAACCCTCCACTTCTTCGAAAGGGGTGGGCGCAGACCTTCCTCGGATGCCGCCTCCGACCCCCGACGGTAAGCGCAACTCGCGAAATGGGGGTGTAAAGGACCGGCGGTAAATGGGATGATGGTCTTTATGAACGAAGAGCCAACGCTGCCGGAGACGTCAACGGATTCAACCGCGGGGAACGCGCCCTCCGAATGGACCGCTACGGACGTCGTCGATCATGCATCGAGTGATCCTGCCGATCAGTCGCCAGGTACCGACTCGGCGTCAGACGTGGATCCGGCATCGGGGCAGGAGCGCCACGAGTTGCCGCAACCTGTTGAGGGCGATGTGAATGCTGTTGGCGATCTTGCCGGAGGGTATGACGCCGATGCGAGCGCCGCAGGCGATACCACGGAAGGGCAAGCCGATACCAATGCCGTCGAGACGAACGGTGAAGGTGACGTTCCCGGCACCACTGGCGGGGACGGTGGTTCCTCCAGCGCCGACGGTGAGCGCGTCGACGGCGCCGCAGGTGAGCCACGCGAGATTCACACGGCCCGTGAGCCTCACGATGCCAACGAGGTCGGCGCGGCCGGCGAGGTCGGCAAGAACGATGTGGTTGGCAATGACACTCCGGCTGACGACGCCCCTGAGAGCCCCGGCGACGTCGACGAGCAAGAGACTGGCGATCTCGGCGGCGAAGACGAGGAAGAGGATGACGATGAAGACATCATCGTCGTCGACGAAGAAGAACGCCTAGCGGAACGGGCCCGCGCCAAGGCACGCATGCGTCTCGGCTCACCGGTATCCACCACATCGCTTGTGGAAATGGCAAAGCAGGCACGCGACGAAGCCAAAAAGGCTTCGCGTTCACTGGACCAGTCCACCCTGCCGGACGGACGCTTCGCGGATCGAGAGCTTTCCTGGCTTGCATTCAACGAGCGTGTACTGGAGCAGGCCGAGGAACAGAGTCTTCAGATCCTTGAGCGCGCCTGGTTCCTGGCGATTTTCGCGTCGAACCTGGACGAGTTCTACATGGTCCGTGTTGCGGGTTTGAAGCGCCGCATCGCCACCGGTATGGCGGTTACGGCGGCGTCGGGTATGACTCCGCGGCAGGTGTTGGACGGCATCACCGAGCGTACCCACGAACTAATGGCGCGGCACGCGAAGGTGTTCGCCGAGGATGTGCAGCCGAAGCTCGCCCGTGAGGGCATCGATATCTTGCACTGGCACGACCTGCGGGAAGGGGAGCGCGACCGGCTGCGCAAGTTCTTCAAGAAGCAGATCTTCCCGGTACTCACACCGCTCGCGGTGGACCCGGCGCACCCCTTCCCCTACATTTCGGGGCTGTCGCTGAACCTCGCCGTCGTCGTGCGGAATCCGAGAACGGGGAAGAACCTGTTTGCGCGCGTGAAGGTGCCGCCACTTCTACCACGATTCATTGCGGTGGATTCCGAGGGCCGGGCCTACCGTCCCGAAGATGTTCCCATCGATGCCGAGGGGCGGACTAAGTATGTGCCGCTGGAAGAAGTGATCGGCGCCCACCTCGAGCAGCTCTTCCCCGGTATGGAAGTCGTCGAGTACTACACCTTCCGTGTTACTCGCAATGAGGATATGGAAGTCGAAGAGGACGACGCCGAAAACCTGCTTACCGCACTGGAACGCGAGTTGATGCGACGACGCTTTGGCCCGGCGGTGCGTTTGGAGGTTGAAGAAGGTATCTCGGATTACGTGCTGCAGCTGTTGGTGCGGGAACTTGGCATTCGGCAGGAGGATGTGTATCGCTTGCCTGCACCGCTGGATCTGACGGGTCTGAATGTCATCCATGACCTGGACCGACCCAACCTCAAGTACCCGAAGTACGTGCCCGTCACGCCATTCGGACTGGCAGAGGTCGAATCGGCAAAGCCGACGGACTTCTTTGAGGCAATCCGTAGCCATGACATTCTGCTACACCACCCGTACGATGCGTTCTCAACCTCCGTGCAGCAGTTCATTGCGCAGGCAGCCAGTGATCCGAAGGTACTGGCAATTAAGCAGACGCTCTACCGCACATCGGGGGATTCACCGATTATCGATTCGCTGATCCAGGCGGCGCAGGCGGGTAAACAGGTGCTGGCCCTGGTGGAGATCAAGGCCCGCTTCGATGAGCAGGCCAATATCGAATGGGCACGGAAACTGGAGCATGCCGGTGTCCACGTCGTATATGGGATTGTCGGATTGAAGACGCACTGCAAGCTCTGCCTGGTAGTGCGTCTGGAAGAAGACGGTCTGCGGCGCTACTGTCACATCGGCACCGGCAACTACAATCCGAAGACTGCGCGCGGTTATGAGGATCTTGGCCTGCTGACATGTGATCGCGACGTCGGCCAGGACCTCACCCGACTGTTCAATCAGTTGTCCGGCTACGCGCCACGCAACAAGTACCACCGGCTGTTGGTGGCTCCCACCGGTATTCGCTCCGGCCTAATTAAGCGAATCGAGCGGGAGATCGCGAACAAGAAGAAGGGGAAAGATGCCTGGATCAAGCTCAAGACGAACTCCCTCGTGGATGAGAAAACGATCGATGCGCTGTATCGGGCCAGTCAGGCGGGCGTACCGGTTGATATCCAGGTGCGCGGCATCTGTGCGCTGCGCGCGGGCATTCCGGGGCTCTCCGATAACATTCGGGTGCGTTCAATTCTCGGCCGATTCCTCGAGCACTCGCGCATTTACGCGTTCTGTAACGACGGCGACTCGGACGTATTCATCGGCTCGGCGGATCTGATGCATCGCAATCTCGACCGACGTATTGAAGCGCTGGTCAAGATTACCGATCCCGCGATGATTGACACTCTAGTGGAGCTGGTTGACGTAGCCTGTGCGGATACCACGCGCTCGTGGCATCTTGAGCCCGACGGGTGGGTGCGGCATACCAAGAGTCCGAAGGGTAGGCGCCTGCAGGATATTCAGGATTTGTTGATGCGGCAGGCGCGCTCGCATGTCGCCGCAGGGAAGTGATGGGACCGTTGCCAGGACCTTATGAAGGTGCGACGACGGGGCGGTCTCGCCCGCCGCGCGGGCGCCCCTACCCGGTAAGCGAACTCGAGTTGATGTTCTACTTCGGCCCGAGGCTGACCTGATTGGGATGAAGAATATCAGGATGGGTGCCTCTCGGCCGTGCTCTGTTAGTACTTGGCATGCGGAGGAGTGGAGGACGGCATGACCTCTCGAAGGCAAGCCGATGTGCTGGCTGCCGGGGGTATCGTGTGGCGGCTGGGCCCATACGGTCTGGAAGTGCTGCTCGTTTACCGTCCCTCCTATCGTGACTGGGCATTCCCCAAGGGGAAAGTCAAAGTTGGAGAGGACTGCCGCGCCGCCGCCATTCGCGAGATCGCCGAGGAAACGGGCGTGCCGGTGGGGCTGCGGCAACCCGCGGGCAGTGTTTCTTATGTGTTGCGGGATGGGCGGCGAAAGGAAGTCCGGTACTGGGTTGCAGTTCCGCTTCCGGCCAACCATCCGGCATTGCGGTGCCGCCCACCGGTCAAGCCGGCTCGCGCACGCGAGATCGGCGCCTCGCGCTGGTTTCAACTGAAACAGGCTCTCGCCCTCCTCAGTATGCCCAATGACCGAGAAGTGTTACGACGCGCAGTAGCCGACGGCGAGACCACGACCGCGATTGCAAGCCGACCGGTTCTGCTGGTCCGGCATGCACAGGCGCGCAAACGTTCCGCCTGGCCGGATGGCGAAGAGACGCGGCCACTGACCATACGCGGGAAGAAACAAAGCCGGGCTCTTGCCAGTCAACTCTCTTGGTACGGAGCCGATGCGCTGGTGTCATCCTCATGGGAGCGATGCATGGCAACCCTGCGTCCGTACGCTAAATCGGCTCGGCTCCCCCTCCAAGAGCACCCGGAGCTTACGGAGAAGGGGTATATGGAGGACGAGGCGTCGTTCCTGGCCACTGTGACCGGGTTGTTGCACGCTCGCGTGGGGAGCGCAGCGTTGCTGGACCTAGCCGCTCTGGATGCTCCAGCTGGGCCCGACCACCGTGACGCCACGGCTTTGACTGCGCCCGACCACCGTGACATCACAGCTGCGGCCTGTATCAACGAACGTGGTCTCGACGTCGATGACGGTGCGGCAAGAACCTGGCCGCAGGCAGAGACGCCAACCGTGGCCATATGCCTGCACAGGCCAACTCTGCCCGGCGTGATGGAAATGGTTGGTGTTATGAGTCCACCGTCTATTCGCTCGCAACTGCCGACGGAGGATCCCTATCTCAAACCGGGTGAGATACTCGTCGTGCACACAAGCCTCCCGGTGTCGCAGTGTGAGGTTCTAGCGCTGGCAGTTGAGCGATTCCGCCCGCCGGAGGGCGACGAGCTCTAGCAGGCTCGAACCTGGAGGGCGCGAAGCGCAGGAGGACGGCCGAGGCCTGGCGAGAAACTAGGCCCGGTCCAGAAACGAGGACACGACTCGAAAGTAACCGCGGGAACAAACCAGGTCCGGTTCGGGAGCGGACACCAGACGGATGCAAGCCCCGGCTGGAAACCAAACCCCGATGAGAAACCGTGTCCTGACTGTCCCGACTACAAAGCGATGAGCCGCATGAGCGCCGTCGCCGCGCCTCCCACAAGTCCGGCGCATGGCAGAGTGAAGATCCAGGCAGCCACGATATTTCCCGCAACACCCCAGCGCACGGCGGAGCGCCGCTTCGTCGCACCCACTCCCATGATTGCGCAGGTAATGGTGTGTGTGGTCGAGATAGGAGCGTGCCACAGGAATGCGGTGCCGTACAGCACGGTTGCCGCGATACCTTCGGCGACAAAGCCCCGGGCGGGATCCAGATCGATGATCTTCTGTCCGAGGGTCTTCATAATGCGCCAGCCACCGCTGTAAGTGCCAGCTGAGATGGCCGCCGCAGCAACAAGCTTGACCCATAGTGGGATACTCATGTCGTGGTGGTATCCGCCGGCCACCAGCGCCATAACGACCACGCCCATGGTTTTCTGGGCATCCTGCAAGCCATGTCCCAGTGCCATGGCGGCAGCCGATGCTGTTTGGGCGTGCCGGAAGTGATGCATCGTGCTGCGGTAGGGGGCATTAGCCAGCAGACGCAGTACCATTTTCATTAGCACAAACGCGACAATGAAGCCGACCGCAGGGGAGAGAATCATCGGAATGATGACCTTGTCGAAGATGACACTCCAGTGCACAGTTGTAGCCGAGGCGACGCCGGCACCGGCGAGAGCTCCGATGAGTGCGTGCGATGACGAGGACGGCAGCCCGAACCACCAGGTGATGAGGTTCCACGTCACTGCACCTATTAGCGCGCCAAAGACGACTAACAGGCCGTCAGTTCCAACCGCTGGATCTATGATTCCACTGCCAATTGTTTCGGCGACGCCGGTGCCGAGTAAGGCGCCAATGAAGTTCATGATGGCGGCCATGGTTAGCGCGGCGCGTGGGGAGAGTGCGCGCGTCGCCACGGAGGTGGCAATAGCGTTGGCGGCGTCGTGGAAACCGTTGGTGAAGTCGAAAACCATGCATACGAGCAGAATGATGCAGACCAGAATAAGTGTGCCGCTCAAAGGTCAGGACTCCTTGATGGCAATTGTTTCGACGACGGCGGAGAGTTCCTCAAAGGAATCGATGGCGTTCTCCATGGCGTCGAGCACGAGTTTAACTTTCATTACCTCGAGCGCGTCCGTGCCACCTTCGAACAGGTCGGCCATCATGGCGCGGTACACTTGGTCGCCCTCGTTCTCTAGTTGGTTAACCTGCACCCAGTAGTCACGAGTTGTCTTGTCAATGCTCGCGAGCTTTCCCATGGCCTCGTGGGTTAGCTGGGCACATTCGCGCAGGATCGCCACCTGCAGATTGACACCATCAGGCAGAGCACTGGGCTTGAAGAGAATGAGATCGTCGCCCGCCTCATCCATCAGGTCAACGCATGTATCCGTCACGGATGTCAGGTCATAGAGATCTTCCCGGTCGAACGGAAGTACAAAGGACTGGTTCACTTTTTTGAGCACGGTGTGGCAGGCGTCATCAGCGCGGTGCTCTACTTCGTGCAGTTTGGTGTTGAGGTCAGTCCTGTCCTGCGGGTCGGCAGCAATAATTTGCCCGAGCAGGTCGGCAGCCTCAATGAGGTGCTGTGATTGAGTGGTCAGCAACTCGAACAAAGAGTCCGACTTCGAGAACTTTCTGAGCGCCACACGATCTCCTTGTAAACAGGTGCCACCCGATGGACGGCATTCCAATAGCAGGATAGGGCATACCGTGCGTGTTTTCTCAACACGCTCGAGTCTTGTCTAGCCATGCCGAGATAAGACTAGCGCTCCTGGAAGGGGTACGGGCAAATACACGGCAGAAATAGGCCACAAATTCGGAGAACACGGACACTGGTGAGGCCAGAAACCCAAGTGAGGGAGTGACTCCGAAGTGTCACTCCCTCACTGTGAAGGGAACACCGAACCCGATAGCGCCAGTCGGCGCGAAAGCCGCTCGAAGCGGCAATAGTTGGAGCCCGGGGCTTTCGCGATCCGGTGCCGTAGCATCAGCATAGCAGTAAGAGCGGTGCGTGTCGCGTGCTTTTATGATCACATTTCGATTACATGACGATGGGTCCATGTGGAAGGGAATGGAGGGGTGCAGCGGGTGCAGGAAAGGCGTCGGTTTCCAGCGGCTCAGTTCCCGGGAGCTTGTGCATGCCCGCTACCGCGCCCTTGAGTACTTACCGCGCCCCGGATTGTCACCGCGTCACGGATTGTCACCGCGCCCCGGATTGTCACCGCGTCCCGGAGTCCTCACCGTGCTCTGAACCCTCACCGCACCCCCGGACTGTCACCGCTTGTGGGAGTTCAGCTAGAACCAGCCTCTGGAGTTCAACGGCAGAGGGTGACTCGTGAGAGAATGCCGGGGTGAGGAAGAAGCTTCTACCTATCAGGGCAGAGGAGAACGAACCTTCGGTCGCCCCCCGCGCGGTTCGTGCGGTCGCCGCCGTGGCGGGCGCGGGGGCATTGGCGCTAGGAGCATGGGCGACGATGCGTTTATCGGAGGAGTTCGAGCCACTTCCGGTAGTTATTCCCAGCTATGAGCCGCATGTTGCCGCTGTGAGTCTCGCCGGTGTGAGTGTTGTGTTTCTTCCCGTCGTCGCCGTGGTTCTTCTGGCTTTTGGTGTCATCACATGGGGCTGGCCACGTTTGCTCTCGCTTCCGCATATCGCATCGGCACGCGCGACGATGCTGTTCGTGGCTGTGTGTGGAGCGGTTTGTGCAATGTGTGGTCACCCGATCCACGTTGCATACGTTGCCGCAATGGCGATCCCGGCGGTTTACGTGGCGCAGATGCTGCGCCGCGACGGGCGATCTGACCTCGCCGCGCAGGTTTCGGGCACGTATACGGGGGCTCTTATTGGACTGTGTGGCTGCCTGTGGGTCGTGACGGCGCGCACGCCGGGCGGAGGGGAACTGCTTCTTATCGGGGCTGCGGCTATTGCCGCGGGATCGATTCCATTTTTTCTCGTGCCTAGCCCGTGGCGATATATGTGTGTGTTGCTGTGTGCGGCAGGAGGCGGGATTGCTGTGACCTACGCTATGCCAGGTGTTAGCTGGTGGCCGTGCGCCATTCTTACGGTCGGGTACACGGTCCTGTGTTGGGGTCTGAGCCAGGTGATTAGGCTTCTCGAAACCGCTGGTCGGGGCGGGCCCGCGGTGACATTCGTTCTTGTACCGCATTCCGCTCTGGGCGTTCTCGGATACGCGAGTGCGCTGCTTGTGCTTTAGCCTTGAGGTATGGTCTTCCAGATTCCGGAGAATGTGGCGCCCGAGTGTTACCCGATGGCGTGGCTAATCGGCCGTTGGTGCGGCGCGGGTGTCCTCGAGTACCAGGGCATTGATGCTGCCGGTTACCTTCATGAGGTCTCGATAGATAACGACGACGGCGGCCCGTACCTGCGGGTTAACTCCCGTGTCTGGCTGATCGCTGAACCCGCGGGCGCCGTCGACAAGGAGATGCCCGGACTGGACGGGTATGCGTCTCTGACAAAGGAACGTCTCTGGAGTTCGTTGGCGGGCTATCTGCGCGCGACGCCGGGGATGGATAAGCGCGACGGTGCCACGATGTTGGAGGGACTGACGGCCTCACCGGCCGGGTATGCTATGACGTGGGCGGGCCTGATCAAGGGTCCGCAGTTACAGATGCAGGCCGACGCCATTGCCACCACGCCCACCGCGGTTGAGCAGACGGGCGGTCGGATAATGGCCGGTCTGGTCGAATCGGATTTGTTCCTCGCGTACGATATGGCGGCCTTCGGGCACGAGATGAGTAGTTATATGGCGGGCAGACTCTCGCGTGTGACCGATGAGTGACATCGACGCCATGGCGAGCAGAAGCAGGGTGGAGAATGCCCTACAGAGTCCGCTGCTTTCCCTACCGGATGCGGTGTCGGCGACGGGAGTAGATGCCGGTGTAGCGCTGCATTATGGCGCGCCAATTCCTGAGCAGCGCGCACTGCAAAGTGGACGTGCATTTACCGACCTCTCTCATCTGGATGTCGTTACCGTCAGTGGCCCGGATCGTCTTAGTTGGCTGCATTCCTTGACGAGTCAGGCGTTGGTGGATCGCAAGCCGGGAGAATCGACCGAGCTATTGCTGCTCGACCCAGATGGTCATATCGAAACGGCGGCGGCGTTCTTCGACGACGGCGCGACCTCCTGGCTTATCGCCGATGGCGGCCATGGGGCGCAACTAGTATGTTTCCTGGATTCCATGCGCTTCATGCTGCGTGTTGAGGTGGAGCGGCGCGACGACGTTGCCGTATTGGGCGGCTTTGGCGAGGCAATTGGTGCGCTGGCAGCGCGGGCAATCGTGACAAGCCTTCCCCTGGTGTGGCGCGACCCCTGGCCACGCACCGCAGTGGGTGGCGCGACATACGGCCCGTTTGACGCAGAGCATCGGGCGGCGGGCCGCGAATGTGTTATGGCGCTTGTACCAGGTGACGAATTACCTGGTATCGCACGAGAACTTGGTGAAGTTGGTTTCCGCCCTGCCGGAATTGCAGCCTGGGAAGCTGCGCGCGTCACGGCGTGGCGACCGCGGCCTGCCACAGAGATCGTGCCGCGGGTATTGCCGCATGAACTTGACTGGTTACGCACTGCGGTCCACCTCGACAAGGGCTGTTACCGCGGGCAGGAAACCATTGCGAAGGTAGTGAATCTGGGGAGGCCGCCTCGACGGCTCGTCATGCTGTACCTGGAAGGGCCGCCCGGTGAGTTGCCTCGACACTGCGACGACGTTGTAGCGGGAGGCCGCGTGGTCGGTACCGTTACCAGTGCCGTGAGCGATGGTGAGGAGGGGCCGGTGGCGCTCGCTCTGGTACGGCGCAACCTGCCAACTGAGGCCGTCGTCGAAATTGGTGATTTCCGGGCGGCCCAGGAAGTAATCGTCACGCCGAGCGGAAAATCCAGTGTGTCTCCGGAGCGCCGACCCGGCGCCGAACTGCGCAGGCGTGATCAGCTCTGATATGCACGGATTTTCGTAGTGCGCCCATGCGATAGCAATGGCATAGCCGGGAAACGGTGCGGAAAGTCGGAAATCCTGCGCCATTCTCTGCCGACATGTTCAGTCGGCTAGATTTTGGTTAGATATTGGACAGGTCTGTGTGGCCCGGTAGTTTACAGGCTGTTGAGCAGGCGGGGCACTAGTTCTGATGTGGCTGCGGCCTATCGGTGCCGATGCGGCACGAGGGAATACAACGGTCGGGCGAAAGCGGAGCTGGTGTTGAATGCCGAGACGTGGCACACAGGAATACGACGGTGGATGTCGGGAACTGTGGCTGCGGATGATGTGCGGGATGGATATACTGCGAGGGCAGTACATGCCGTGGCGTCGGTGCATATCGATGCAGACCCGTAGAGGAACTCGTCGCAGCACGTCGCTGGGGTGTGCTGTGTAGGCGTGAGTGTTCTCATGCTTCTATGTTAGGGAGGGGAGGTGGGCCGCCGTGCTGGGGTGGACACTATATGGCCTTATAAACTGGGCGATTGCGCTTTTTGTAGCGTCTCTTGCGGTGTGGGCGCTTGTGGATTGCTTGGGCCGGTCGGCGGGCGATTTTACGTTCGCACGGCGATCAAAGGACTTTTGGACCGTTGTGCTGGTCCTAGCAGTGGTGCTCAGTTTGAGCTTCGTTGTGCCATTCATATACCTGCCGTTCCGGGGATTTCTCTCTCTGCTCGCCATCATCGCCGTTGTCTACTACCTCGGCCCGGAGCGGCAGCGCATGGGACCGCGACGGCCTGGCGGCGAGCGCCCGCGTTCAAATCGTGGAGGCTGGTGAGAACCGAGCGCTGTGGTATTGGTGCGTGCCGCGGTGTTCCTTGCTGCGGAAGGCTCCGATCAAAGAAAGACTCCGAATCAGAAGCGTACTGGGCCGTTTGGAGCTAGTCTCCGAGTAAAGCGAAGATAGTCATAGGCAGAACGAAAGGCGAAGACAATGAGTGATGAGGAGTTGTTCTTCGGTAGTCTGTTCTTGATTGGGTTCATCAGCGTACTTGGTGCACTGGCAATCGATGTGTGGGCTTTGGTGGACTGCGGGCGTCGTCCGGAGAGTGACTTCAAGAAGGCCAAGGGATCGCGGGATTCCTGGCTACTCTGTTTCAGTTTTGCATTGTTCTTCGGGGCAGTCCTCATCGTGTCGCCCGATCTTTCATGGGTGCATTTCGTGCTGTTCCTGCTGATTCTTGTTCCAGGAGTTTACTACCGCGGCGCGGAATATCCACGGATGGGACCACGGGGAGGAACTGCGACGTCGGCAGCTGACGCGACGGAGACAAATGAAGTCGCGGATTAGGCAGGCGTAAGGCATCGGAGTTGCGGGAGGCTCGCGCGGTTAATCTACACGCTGGGACTAGCTTCTTGGCCGGGTTATCTGCGCACGGTGACGATTGTGCCGTCAGATTGCCGCTGGACTTCCTCGTGCCGAGGGTGACGTGCGCGCCGGTGATGATCGCTATCGTAAAGACTGCTGTAACAGGTAAGCGAGGTTGGCACACGCGCGGTAACACGTGCTCCGAATGGCCCGTGATACGTCGCCCAGTGGGCGGCACGTGCGCACGGTGACGGGTGGCAATCGGGGATCGTAAGCTTGCGTATTGAGCCACAACACAAGCGTCCTACCGGCGCGGCGAGAATCCCTTGAGCGGGCTTGGATGACCCGCAGCAGGTCGGGGTGGCCACCGGCGCGGCGAGAATCGAGTGAGGAGCAGGAAGCATGCGGTCAGTTATCCAGCGTGTCAAACGCGCAGAGGTTCGCGTGGACGGACGTGTTGTAGGCGCGATCGAAGCTG
Source organism: Actinobaculum sp. 352 (assembly GCF_003957265.1). Lineage (NCBI taxonomy): Bacteria > Bacillati > Actinomycetota > Actinomycetes > Actinomycetales > Actinomycetaceae > Actinobaculum > Actinobaculum sp. 352. Next base: position 117,464 of record NZ_RQSN01000008.1, read on the forward strand.
GGCTATGTGTGTTGCTGGGTGTGACTGGTTCCGACGGGAATGCCGAAGCGAAGAAGACAGCGCGGAAAATCGCACAGTTGAAAATCCTGCGAGGGTCGGGCGGTTTAGACGATACCGCTGCTCGCCGTAGTGCGGAGGAATGCGGGGCTCCGGTCCTCGTCGTGTCACAGTTCACTCTCTATGCTGATACGAGGAAGGGGCGTAAGCCGAGTTGGTCGCACGCGGCACCGGGTGACGTTGCCGAACCGCTGGTAGACGCCGTTGTGCAGGAGTTGCGATCCGCCTACGGGCTGCATGTGGAAACCGGGGAGTTCGGCGCGATGATGGATGTTGAGTTGGTCAATGATGGTCCCTTCACGATCCTGGTGGAGTGTTGAGTCAGGTTGAGTGTCGAAGGCGCTTCCCTTAGGCCACTCGCTGTATGGAAGGTGTTGTACGGAACGTGTGTGCACGTCGTCGCCGGAACGGACTCTTCGCGACTAGAAACTACTCGGCTGCGGAACTCGTACAGGGCACTTCTCCCGCGAGAACTACTCTCTAGAAACTACTCGGCTGCGGGACGCGTGCGCATGGTGGCGGCGAGAAAGGCAGCATTTGTAAGTATTGCGCGATGGCATAGAACGCATGTGTGCGGTGTTTTTGCCGCGAATTCTCGCGTAGGACAGGGGCTTCATGCCATCACACCTCACGCCGCTGGCGAACAACGGCAGGATTTAGCGACCGGCGCAGTTATGGTTGAGTGAACTCGCCAAGTCAGGGAGTAGTACCACGCAAGGAGTGCCAATGTTCGAACGGTTTACAGACCGTGCCCGCCGGGTGATCGTACTCGCGCAGGAGGAGGCTCGTAACCTCAAACACAACTACCTTGGCACTGAGCACATTCTGCTCGGTCTCATTCGTGAGGGAGAGGGCGTTGCTGCCAAGGCGCTTGATGCTTTGGACATCACGTTGGAGAATGTCCGAGCTCAGGTCATCGATATTATCGGGGAGGGCCAGGAACCCCCGTCGGGGCATATCCCCTTCACTCCCCGTGCCAAGAAAGTCATTGAATATGCGATGCGTGAGGGTCTGCAGCTGGGACACTCGTACATCGGGACGGAGCACCTGCTGCTCGGGCTCACCCGTGAACCCGACGGCGTCGCCGCCCAGGTACTGGTGAAGCTCGGTGCGGATCTGCCGCGCGTGCGCAACCAGGTCAATCAGCTTATTTCCGGCTACCAGGGTAAGGAGCCGGTTGGGGTTGGAAACGGTGCCCGCGAGGGTCAGAAGGCAGGCTCAACTGTTCTTGACCAGTTTGGACGCAACTTGACGCAGTCCGCGCGTGAGCACAAGCTCGATCCGGTGATTGGACGTCATCTGGAGACCGAGCGTGTCATGCAGGTGCTATCCCGCCGTACCAAGAACAACCCGGTGCTGGTGGGCGAACCCGGCGTCGGCAAGACCGCCGTCGTCGAAGGCCTCGCCCAGTCGATTGCCGCCGGAGATGTTCCCGAGACGCTCAAAGATAAGCAGCTGTACTCGCTGGATATGGGCTCGCTGGTTGCCGGATCACGCTACCGCGGTGACTTCGAGGAGCGCATGAAGAAGATCCTCAAAGAGGTCAATACGCGCGGGGACATCATTCTGTTCATCGACGAGATTCACACCCTGGTCGGCGCAGGCGCGGCCGAAGGCGCACTCGATGCGGCGTCGCTGCTCAAGCCCATGCTGGCGCGTGGTGAATTGCAGGTCATCGGTGCCACCACCTTGGATGAGTACCGCAAGCACATTGAGAAGGACGCCGCTTTGGAGCGGCGCTTCCAGCCGATTCAGGTGGATCAGCCGACGGTGCCGCAGACCATCGAGATCCTCAAGGGGTTGCGCGACCGCTACGAATCCTTCCACCGTGTGACGATTACAGATGATGCGATCGACTCCGCCGCAGCGCTGGCCGACCGCTACATCAACGACCGCTTCCTGCCGGATAAGGCCATCGATCTGATCGATGAAGCCGGTGCACGGCTCGCCATTCGCAAGATGACTGCGCCGCCGGAGCTGCGCGAGCTAGACGAGAAGATCGCCGGTTTGCGCCGCGATAAGGAGGCCGCCATTGACGGGCAGGACTTCGAGAAGGCCGCTTCTTTGCGCGACGAAGAGCAGCGCCTGACCGAGCAGCGCAACGAGCGCGAGCAGGCCTGGAAGGATGGCGATATGGACGTGGTCTCCGTCGTCGACGAAGACCTCATCACAGAGGTGTTGTCCATGTCCACCGGTATCCCGGTGTTCAAGCTGACAGAGGCCGAGTCTGCCAAGCTGCTGCGCATGGAGGATGAGCTGCACAAGCGCGTTATCGGCCAGAACGAGGCCGTCACGGCGCTCTCGCAGGCGATTCGGCGCACTCGCGCCGGCCTGAAGGATCCGAACCGACCGGGTGGCTCGTTCATCTTCGCCGGTCCGACCGGCGTCGGCAAGACCGAACTGGCCAAGGCGCTAGCCGAGTTCCTCTTCGGTGACGAGTCCGCGCTGATCACGCTTGATATGTCCGAGTACTCGGAGAAGCACACCGTCTCCCGTCTGTTCGGTGCTCCTCCCGGGTATGTCGGATATGAAGAGGGCGGCCAGCTGACCGAGAAGGTACGGCGCAAGCCGTTCTCCGTGGTACTGTTCGACGAGATTGAAAAGGCGCATTCCGACCTGTTCAACCCGTTGCTGCAGATCCTGGAGGAAGGCCGCCTTACCGATTCGCAGGGGCGCGTGGTCGACTTCAAGAACACCGTCATCATCATGACGACCAACCTCGGTACGAAGGACATTGCCAAGGGCGTGACCACCGGCTTCCAGTTCGATCAGGACACGACGACGTCGTACGAGCGCATGAAGCAGCGCGTCAACGAGGCACTGAAGGACAATTTCCGCCCCGAGTTCCTCAACCGTGTGGACGAAATGATCGTCTTCCCGCAGCTGCGCCGCGAGGAGATTCTGGCAATTGTCGATCTGATGATCGGCAAGCTGGACAAGCGGTTGGCCGAGCAAGATATGCGCATCGCCTTGACGAACGACGCCAAGAGCCTGCTCGCTGATCGCGGGTACGATCCGGTGCTTGGTGCGCGTCCGCTGCGTCGCGCCATCCAGCGCGACATTGAGGACGTACTGTCCGAGAAGCTGCTCTTTGGTGAGTTCCGGCCGGGTCAGACCATTGTGGTGGACGTGGATAAGAACAATATCCCGATGTCCTTCACCTTCTCCGGACAGGATGCCGACGCGCCCCTTCCCGAGGATGCCGAGGCAGCCGAGGCGCCGGAAGGAATCGACGGACTGGCCGCAGCGACCGATACGTGGAGTGGCGGCTCGTCGGCGGGCTCGCAGCCCAGTGGTTTATCTGCAGCGAACTAACGCCGCACCGAGTGATATGGGGCCCATCCAAACGGTTGGGCCCATCCAAGCCGCTGGCCTCTCTGCAGCGAATTGAGAGTTGGCTGCGGGGCAGGCAGGCGGGGTGGCTCCGGTCGAGCAAAGGCAGGTCTGCTGACAGATCTGTCGGTCGTCCGACCTCGGCGAGCGCCCGTACCCGCAGAGAGCACTTGTACTTGCGGCCGGTGCTTGCACTTGCTACAAGCGCTCAAAATTGGATAGCATACAGACGCTAAACCAGCCCTCGTGCCCCCGGATGCTTCGGTATCCGGGGGCACTTCCGTGTTGGCCGCCTTGTGCTGGTGGTTGGGGTGGATTGCGGCAGAGGCTGGCCGCCTCGTGCTCTGGCGGCCGACTGGGGCGCCTGTAGGGTGTCCGTGCGGAGGTGCCAAGGCGGCGTTTTGGCGGTGGGCGATGGGGTGTTTACATGGCATCCCGTTGCGCGAAGCGTTCCAGAGCCGCCCGCACAGTGCCGTGCAGAATTAGCTCAAGGTCGTCCACTAAACCAGTGGGGTTGGCGGCCATGTCCGTAGCGAACCAGTGCAGTAGATGTCCCAGCACGATCAGGGTGAAATGCTCGATCACGAAGGTGCGCGACGCCTCTGCTAGTCGCAGATCCCCTTCCAGCTCGGCCACGATGACGCTCATCATCTCGCGCAAGGTCCGGAAGAAGAATTGCTCCAATTCCTCGTGACTGAGCGAGTTGATCACCGCATACGCCTGGTCGCGGTGTGCTTGCATGTAGGCCAGCATCTGCCGGAAGCCGTTCGCCCACTGTGCGTAACTCGCATGCGCCATGATGTGGTCGGCAATGTCGATCTGGAATACCCACGCCGCCAGATCGTGTATATCGGAGAAATGGTAGTAGAACGCCTGGCGCGAAATACCGGCATCTGCTGCCAGACCGGCCACCGTGACCTTTGACAAAGGAATTGTGCGCAGTTGTTCCTTGAGAATTTGACCGAGCAACTCCGGCGTCGTCGGTTTCTTTGTGTACGCTGGTGGCGCCGCATGACCACGCGGCGATTGCGCCCTGCCGTGCGCCACATGTGCCATGTAGATCGATGATCGTCTTGCGCAGTCAGGTGGCTGTACCTTGCCAGGGGGCGATTTCGGGGTGTCTCCCGCTGGCGGCCCGCCTCTATGTGATGGTTGCGTGGTGTTGCGCGGGGATTGGGTGGTGGCACTCGGGGGATGCGCAATGCCTTGTGGCGGGTGCGTGGTTCCACTCCGCGGTTGGGTGGTGGCACTCGGGGGATGTGCAATACTTTGTGGCGGTTGCGCCGCACTGCTCGTGAATTGCCTCATCCTACTCAGTGTCGTGCCAGCCGGACTTTGTGCGCCGCGACCGGGCGCCTGTGCTGTGGTGTCCGGCTCTCGTCGTGCACTACCCGGTGGCGTCACGACGTCGTACGGGAACATGATGTTATCGTCCATGGTCTGGCTCCCCCTCGCTCTCTAGGAACAAAGTCCTAAACGTCGCGACGTCGTCGACCCGGAACCGTGACGCGAAGTCGGATTTTTGGACACTTCCGCGCGACTGTCCATCGCCGTCGTCGTTGCCTGCATCATAACGTAATCGTGTAATGGACAGCCCGCTGACGGGCTTCCTCACGATTTCTTGGAGCACGCACAATGTTTTTATTCGAATCAATACCGTGGTATTCGTGGTTGGCATGGCTCGCGGTACTCGCGGCACTGATCGGCTTGAACGAGCTGACTCGCCGCTTCCGCAGTGCGGGCTGGGCGATCTTTATCGTCTTGCCAATCGTCCTGACTGTTTTTGTTTGGCCGACGACGGCGGGTGCCGGTTCGTCGACCGGCACCTGGTTCCACTGGGTGAAGGTCTATTCGGCGCTGGCCGGGTGCCTCGGTTTCATGGCACTGCGCTATCACCCGAAGCTGCGCGCGCATCGGTGGGCGCTGCTCTTCCCGCCCGCGATTCTGGGTCTGAACATCCTGGAGGCATGCATCCGTGACTTTCAGGTGGGCGCGATGGGTGCGAACGAGATGGTCGACGGCGTATTCATGGTCTCCGGTTCTTGGAACTACATGAACGGTGTCGCGGGCCTGCTCAACCTCATCACCATTTGTGGCTGGAGCGGCATTATTGTCTCGCGTGACAAGGCGAAGGACATGATCTGGCCCGACATGCTGTGGTTCTGGATCATTGCCTACGATCTGTGGAACTTCGCCTACGTGTACAACTGTGTTGGTGACCATTCCTTCTATGCCGGTGCGGCGCTGCTGATTTCTTGCACGATTCCGGCCTTCTTCATTAAGCGGGGTGCATGGTTACAGCATCGGGCGCACACCCTGGCGCTGTGGATGATGTTCACTATGGCCGTGCCGACTTTCGTGACGTCGTCCCGCTTCGCGGTAGAGGCGTCACATCGCCCGGCAGCGCTGTTCCTGGTTTCGGCTATTTCGCTGGTGGCCAATGTGGCGGTGCTGATCTACCAGGTGCGCACTATCCGCGCCAAGCGATTGAACCCGCTGCGTGATGAGCTGTATACGGACCTTCCCGCCTACCGGGAGGTGCGCGACGCGAATATCGAGGTTGAGGCGGCGCCCGAAAGCGCCGGCGCTTGGCCTGCGGCCGATGATGCTGGGGCCGTTGCGGCCGAGACAGTCGGGGCTGAGGTTGCCGGGGATGAGGCTGCCGGTGTCGATAGTGTCGGGGTTCGCGCGTTGCACTGAACGTGATGTCCCTGTTGTGCGCACAGCGGAGCCCAGGCATAATAGAGGAATGTGTACGGGAGTGGTTAACCGTGCACATGGTGTGAGTTGTTACTGGGGCACCGCGTCAAGCGGTGCTGTGGTTGCAATGGTAAGGGTGGAAGCCCGGATCTGTGCCATCGCTAGCAAGCGCAGATCCGGGCTTTTCTTTTCGTCAGTGGCGTTGGTGGAGGGCGGGGCGTAGAGGCCGCGCCCAAGTGACGCGCACGTCCAGTGCTGGTGGGGCAGACCGTCCCTGGTCGGCGCCGAGCTTGTTTTTTCGGATCCAGTGATCGGCCGTGCAGAGTCGGTGGTTCAGGTGTTTCTCATTCCCGTTTGTGCTCTGGGGTGTGAGCAGTTCGGGGGTGCGCTGGCGTGAGCGTGTCCAGATCCCGTCCAAACGGAGGCAAAGTGGAATCGCTCCATTTAAAAAATGGCGGAATCACGCGGTTTTGGATGCTGGCCCGAAGCGCTTGCTTCGCGTTTGGACGGGATTTTGACACCACTCCAGTGACAACCCCATTCTATGGATGCTCGATGGGCGGAACCACCGGGATTTTGACACCGATTCGGCAGTGACCGCCGTGCGGGGACCAAAAGCGTGGTAGGCACCATCCCCGACTTGGTCAATCCCCCATTTCGGCCGCTGCCATGCGTCTGCAACGACGTCGACATGCAGCCGCAATATCACACCTCCGTAATAGCTCGGCGGTGGAGCTGCTGTCTGATACTCTGCTGTCGCTTCCACACTGGTCGCCGTTCGTGGGGCCAGTACTGGGAGATGTTGGAGGTGACGTGCATGTCGCCTCGCCCGTTATCTTGCACCACTACCAGTGACGGCGCAGCTGAGGGATGCCGCGCCGTCGATTGCGATGGTGAAGAGAGTCGCTACCCGCGGCTGCGCAACTGTGCGGCGGGGAACTGCCGCGAGACTGATGCAAATACCGATGCGGCCCGCGAAAGGATGCGCGCATACTCTTCGATCAGATCGTCGCGAACACTGACCGTGGTTCCCGAGATGCTGATGGCACCCACGGGATAGCCGGAGCCGTCACGTATGGCGACGGCCACGCATTTCACACCCGCAGTTTCTTCTTCCAGGTCAAGGGCGTAACCACGCTCGCGCGTCGCCGCCAGTTCCTCGCGCAGTGCGTCCGCGTCAGTGATCGTGGCGGGGGTCAAGCGGGGGAGGCCTCGCCTATCGACAACCTGCTGCAGTTCGTGGTCGGATAAGTAGGCCAGCATGGCCTTCCCACAGCCGGTGCAGTGCATAGGAAGGGTCTTTCCCTGAACGGAGTAGTTGCCAATGCGGATACTGGGGTAAACGCACTCCAAGTAGAACACACGCCCGTCGATATGGCTGGTGAGGTAGATATTCTCACCCGTGCTCACCTGAATCTCTTCCAAGAAGGGCATTGCGTACTGGATAAGAGGCAGTGATGAGCTCAGTGCGTAGCTGTACTCCATGACGCGATACGACAGTTGATACTGCTGAGTGTCCTCCATGCGCATCAGTAAGTTCGACTGCTCTAGCGTGCGGACCAGATTCAGAGCGGTGCTTTTTGGCAATCCGGTCTCACGGCAGATCTGCGACAGGGTGAGAAAGGGCTGGTTGGCGGAGAAACAGTCAAGAATTCGCACCGCCTTTACAACTGACTGGACGCCGCCCGCAGAGCTATCGCCCCGATCCGATTGCGTGGTTCTGCTTGCCACACCGCCTCCATTTTCTGGCCTTGCACTGCATATATCTTACGGCCTCGTGGTCCGGCTTCCAGAGGTTCCGTTACGACGGCGAATTGGCTCCGCCGCCTCGTAATGGTGCCGCGCATCACATCAACTATGCGTTGTGGGACACACGGCTTCGCGCTATTCTAGTGTTCAGTAGAACTGAACGAACGGCGGTGCTGCTGAACCCAGTTCTGCAAAGTAGACAACGATGTGTGCGATGAAAGAAGGGCTATGCGCAAGCTATCCGGCGTTATTACCGCTATGACCACCCCATTCCGGGGAGATGGAAGTATTGACTACGGGTCGCTGCGCGAGCAGGTCGATTTCCTCATTCAGGCCGGAGTTGACTGTCTGTATCCCGCGGGGACGACAGGAGAAATGCTGCTGTGTTCCGTCGAGGAGAGAAAACGGGTTGCCGAAGCGGTGATCGACCAGGCCGACGGGCGTGTGCCCGTGTACATCCATGTCGGATGCCAAATGCCTGCCGATACCATCGCGCTTGCGCATCACGCGGTTGATGCCGGGGCGGACGGAATCGGCGTTGTCACTCCGATGTACTTCTCGCTCACCGACCGAGCTCTAATCTCCTACTACGAGTCGGTGTGCCGAGAAGTGCCGGAGGACTTTCCCGTCTACGCATACGCAATTCCGCAGCTGGCGGGCAACGATCTCTCGGTTTCAGTGGTCCGCGAAATCAGGGAGCGCTGTAACAATCTCGTCGGGATTAAGTACAGCTATCCGAATATGACGCGCATCGCCGAATACCTCGCAATCGGTGACGGTTTCTCCGTGCTGCCAGGCGCCGACCACCTGTTCCTCCCGGCGCTCGCACTCGGGTGTGATGGCATCGTCTCAGGATGCTCGGGGCCGCTGCCGGAGATCTTCGTCGCTATCAAGCAACTGTACGACGCCGACGACCTTGTACAGGCCCGGCAGGCACAGCTGAACGCCAACCGCCTGATCGCGATCATGCGCGCAGGCGCGGACATCTCGATCTTCAAGTATCTGCTGACACGCCGAGGCATTGCCGGGGGAGTGGTGCGGCCGCCGCTCCTCCAACTACCGCTGGAGGAGTACGAGCAAATTCACGTACAGATCGAAGAAACCATTCAATCGTTCTCAGATGAGTCGAAATAGCGCAAAGGAGCATACACCGATGAGAACAAAGATAGCCATGCTGGCAGCCGGTGCCCTGGTACTGGCACTTGCGGCATGTGGAAACGGCTCGGGGGAGAACTCCGACGGGTCGGATTTTCCGGCGGGTAAACAAGTGACCATTGTGGTGCCGTATTCGGCGGGAGGCGCATCCGATCTAACCGCTCGCGCCTACGCGCAAGAGCTTGAAAAGGAACTGGATACCTCCGTCGTCGTCACGAATGTGACGGGCTCTTCTGGTGCCATCGGACTGGAGCAGGTTCGAAGCTCAAAAGCCGACGGCTACACCATCGCGTATATGCCAGTCGAATCGGCAATGCTCAAGGCGTTGGGATTCACCGACCTATCCACCGATGATTTCTCCTTCCTTGGCCGTGTGATGACCATCCCGGCAGCGGTGACGGTCCGGGCGGATAGCCCGTGGGATAGCTACGAGGACTTCGTCGACTACGCCCGTGAGCACCCCGGCGAGATCCAAGTCGGAAACTCTGGCACCGGCTCGATCTGGCACGTTGCCGCAGCATCAATCGAGCAGGAAGAGGATGTTGAGTTTACCCATGTTCCCTTCGACGGTGCGGCGCCCGCTGTTGCAGCACTCGTGGGTGGGAATATTCAAGCCGTCACCGTCAGTCCGTCGGAGGTGCAGTCCTCCGTGGAGTCCGGAGAACTGAAGGTACTGACCGTGCTGGGCGATGAGCGTTCGTCCATTCTGCCTGATGTTCCGACCGCCTCTGAGCTGGGTGTGGACCTTACCGTGCAGGGATGGGGTGGATTCGCTGTGCCAAAAGACACTCCCGATGAGGTGGTTGCCGTACTTCAGGATGCGAGTGGATCTGCAATGAACTCGGACTCGGTGGTCGACTTCCTGGCGGAACGTGGTTATGAGCACGCCTATTTGAGTGGACCGGATATGGATGCCGCCGCTGCTGAGGACCTGGCGCGTTTCTCCGAACTGATCCCACAGCTAGGCATTGTCAATAGCTGAGGCGCGCGGCCATGTTACGCAAAGACGACCTTATCTCGGGAGGCCTCGCCTTCCTAGTGGGTGGTGCATTCCTCGTCTCGGCGATACGTGATAGCAACCTGACCTTCGAAGCTGCCACGTCCGACGGCGTGCCGGGCGCGGGGTTCTTCCCCATCGTGCTCGGCGCGCTGCTGGCAGCACTCGGCTTGGTTCTGGCGGTGCGAGCGCTCGTTACTTCGTTCTCGACGACGCGGAAGGGGCCGACGGCACCGAGCGAGCGGGCGCAGGCAGTGCTGGAGCCGGAGCACGTCGCCGTCGAGCAGGCATCATCGGAGCCAGAACTTGAACCGGCCGAGCGGAAACAGGACGCCCTACTCCTACTCGGAACACTGGCGTTACTGGCCGTGTTCCTCACTTTCTGGCATGCGACCGGGTGGTTCTATCCGGGGCTTTACGTTATGACGCTGCTCATGTCGGCACTCTATCGCAGGCCTCTACGTTTCCTTCTCATCTTCCCCGCGTGCTTCACCCTCTTCATCTACTTGGCATTCACGCTCGGGTTCTCCATCCAATTCGCGGTGTAAGGACGGACAATGAGTTCAGAAGTATGGGCAAGTGCCCTGCAAACACTAATGCAGCCTTCCGTGCTGCTCTTCCTATGTGCCGGAGTTGTTATTGGCACCATTATCGGTGCGTTGCCGGGCCTGTCGGCCACGATGGCGATTGCCATTATGACCCCTATAACCTTCTGGTTCTCTCCTACCGAGGGATTCGCCATGCTGATGGGCTTGTGGAATGCGGCTATCTTTGCCGGCGGCATATCGGCGATTCTCGTCAATACGCCGGGTACGCCCGCCTCTATCACCCAAAGCTTCGACGGTTACCCGCTCTACCGACGTGGGCAGGGCGGTATCGCATTGGGCGTCAACGTAATCTTCTCGGTGTTAGGCGGTGTGGTGAGCGTTATCGCCTTGATCCTCTTCGCCAGCCCGATTGCGCGGTTCACCGTCACATTCGGACCGTCCGAGTATTGCCTGTTGGCGGTATTCGGCCTGGCGATGATGATCGCCGTCGCCAGTGATGATGTTTTGAAGGGCCTTGTGGTGGGTGCGGCCGGTCTGCTTGTCGCGTCGATTGGTCTTGATCCAATCCTTTCCGTTAAACGATTCACGATGGGGCAGACGTCTCTGCTGGCGGGTGTCTCTTTCATCCCGGTAATGATCGGCATCTTCGGGATCGGGGAGGTGCTCTACCAGATTCACATCCGCAATCGAGCCCGTGAAGCCGAGGAACTGGCGGAGCGGAAGAGGAATCTGAAACTCGGGCGCGTATTGCCACCGGTGAAGGAGACGCTTGGCCTAGTGCCCCGGACCACGGTGGCTGCCGGTGCGTCCACGATTATCGGAGCGATTCCAGCTGCGGGCGGTGACATCGCCTCCATCATTTGCTGGGGCAACAGTAAGAAGTTCAGCAAGCATGGGGACGAATATGGGAAGGGATCCGTAGAGGGGCTTGCCGTGAGTTCGGCTGCCAACAACGGTGTGATCGGCGGGGCCATGACAACGATGCTGACGCTCGGCATTCCGGGCGACGCCGTTACCGCCATTCTGATCGGTTCACTGACCATGTACGGCATGCAACCGGGATACAAGATGTTTAGCGAGAACGCTGATTTCACCGCGCAGGTCATGTTGCTGATGTTGCTGGCCAATCTGGTAATGCTCGCATTCGGGCTGGCGACGGCGAAGGCCTCGGCCCGCGCGCTGAGCGTTTCACAATCGACCGTGTGGGTAGCGGTGTGTGGGCTGTGCGTCGTCGGCTCATATTCGCTCAATAACAACTTCTTCGATGTCATCCTCATGTTCATCGCCGGCGTGCTGGGTTACCTGTTCAAGGCGCACGGTTTCCCACCGGGACCTTTTATCCTTGGCCTGTTACTGGGAAGTATGTTTGAATCAAACTTGCGACGTGCGCTCGTGATGTCGAACGGGAGCTACTCGATTTTTGTCACTCGCCCGGTGTCGCTCGTGCTGGTGGTGCTGGTGGCTCTTACCTTCGTCGTCCCGCTGTTGCGCTCGCTACAAAAGAGTAGCCGGAGTCGCCGGCTACCCGTACAGACAAAGGAGACTGTGCAATGAAGAAAGTGATCAATTCCCCGGAGACGTACACCGATGACATGCTGCGGGGTATCTACGCCGTTCACGGCGAGCAGGTGCAGCCCGTGGGCGATGACCTGCGTTGCTATGCTCGCGCGGCCATGGTCCCAGACAAAGTCGGGATCATAACTGGAGGAGGTACCGGGCATCTTCCGCTTTTCCTCGGGTACGTCGGAGACGGCATGCTGGACGGATGCGGTGTTGGAGACGTATTCCAGTCGCCGTCGTCGGCGCAACTCTTCGAACTGTCGAAAGCGTGTAACACCGGTAAAGGCCTCCTGTATCTGTATGGGAACTACACCGGCGATGTCATGAACTTCGACATGGCCGGCGAGATGTGTGAGATGGAGGGTATTGAGACCAGGACCGTCCTCGGTAACGACGACGTGAACTCGGCGCCACCGGAGGAGAAGGACCGCCGACGTGGCGTGGCCGGAATCTTCTTCGTGTACAAATGCGCGGGCGCGACGGCGGCGCGTGGCGCGGGACTCGACGAGGTGACCGCGGCGGCGGAGAAGGCCAATGATCGCACGCGCACCGTTGGATTCGCCATGGCGCCCTGCGTGATCCCCGGTACCGGGAAGCCCAACTTCGAGTTGGGCGAAAACGAGATGGGAATGGGCGTCGGCATCCACGGCGAGCCGGGCGTGTGGACCGGCGAGGTCAAGCCCGCCCGCGAGCTGGCCAAGGAGAGCGTGGAGACCATTTTGAATGATCGCCCTGTGGCTGCCGGAGGGCGAGTGGCCGTGCTCGTGAACGGCCTCGGCTCGACGCCGCTGGACGAGCTGTACATTCTGGCTGGCGAGGTGCTGGCGGAACTCGGCGAACGGGAAGTCACGGTTGCGAAGACCTATGTCGGCGAGTACGTCACCTCAATGGACATGGCGGGAGCCTCTATCAGCCTCATCGAGTTGGACGACGAGCTCGAGGACCTGCTTCTCGCGCCAGCTGCCACACCGTTCTTTGTGCAGGAGGCCAAGTAATGGAGAGCCTGGGCGTGGCCGAGCTGGCCAAGCTTTTCGCCGTGGTTGCGCAGAATATGGCGGACCATGAGGAAACACTGCGTGAAATGGACGCGGCTCTAGGCGACGGCGACCTTGGGATCACCATGCGCAAGGGCTTCGCGGCACTCGCTGAGAGTGTCGGCACCTATGAGGGTAACGATTGCGGCGAGATGCTCATGAAAGGCGGCATGGCGATGGCCGGCGCGGTACCTTCCACCATGGGAACGCTTATGGCCTCGGCGCTAATGCAGGCCGGACGCGGACTGCGCGGGCAAGGAGCGATTGACGCCGCCGGGCTGGCAACACTTCTGGAAGGTTTGCGCGACGGCGTCGCCAAACGTGGAAAGTGCCAGGAAGGCGATTGCACCCTGCTTGACGTTCTTGCACCGGCGGCGCGATCAGCTCGGGCGAAGGTTGACGACGAGGACGGCGGGCTCACGGAGGTCGCGCAGGCGGCGCGGGCCGGGGCGTCCGAGGGCCTGGAGGCGACCAAGGATATGGTTCCCCGGTTCGGAAAGGCGGCCGTTTTCGGTGATAAGGCCGTTGGCCTAGTAGACCAAGGAGGCCAGGCTTCCGTGTACTTGATCGAGGGCCTGACCAGTTTCGCCTAGGCGGCACGTTTAGTAATCCGCAGCTCATGGGGCGCATTCACTGCATGTGGGTGTGCCCCATGAGCCTGCGTACCTCGGATGGGCAGTCCGCGCATGTATCGCATGTAAGGCGTTGTTCTCAGACATGCTGCTGAAAGTGGTGTTGAGCGCTTGCGCGTGAATTGAAGTGATTCATGATGGTTAGTGCTCGTTGTTAGTCAGATATGTCGGAAAATCGAGTTACGTTGATAAAAGCCGGTTTGTGTGACTATTACACTATTTATTGTTGTTTCATCTTGCTAGATGGTAGTAGTTGCGTCATGTAGTTGGTGGAGCTCGCCGGAGGAGAGGCGCTCGTTGGGGTGTGCGATGTTGCAGACTATGGATCCTCTCCGGGTTTTTGCTCTATGACCGCGAAGTGTCCGGAGGCTGGTGAAAAACCCGGTTGTCTGTTCGTGCGATTAGGCCGCCACGTTGGTGAAGGATCCGGGGATTCGCTAAACAATCGGTGACTGGTGGAGGGTCCGGAGGGTGGTGAGACAACAGGTGACTGGTGGAGGGTCCGGAGGGTGGTGAGATAACAGGTGACTGGCGAAAGGTCCGGGGGTGGAAAGGGTCCGGAGGGTGGTGAGACGGCCGGGGATTGGCGAGATATCAGGGGGAGAACAGTCCGTTGACATCTGTGGCCTGAACCGAATGACGACGTCGGGTAGGAACGTCAAGGGCAGCAGATTTTGCGAGCGGCACGCAGGATGAACAAGGTGAGGCGTGTATGCCAACGGCTCCCGGCATCATAGAAGTGCTCTTGACAGTCGTGGTATCACCCCCGCTCGCGCGGGGAAGAACTGCTGGAGTCGTCGAACGAGACGAGTGTGGTTGGCCAGATCCTGTGGCCGAATATGTAGTACTTCCCAACCTTGATGTCGCAAGGAATTGATGCGGGTCAACGGCTCCGCAACGTCGTCGCCGGTCAGACTAGGCTCAAGCTCATCAAACCTGTCGAGTTCGATGATTCGCCTCCACTCCGGCCATGCGAAGTCTGCAAAATACAGTCCAGTGTCAGTCAGAATCGGATACTGCAACTCGGGCGCCGGAAAGCCGAAGAGCTGAAGAAGCCACCACAGCCTACTCACGCCTGTCGAGCCACAAAGAGCTGACGACAAGTTGATCCGTCTGCGTGCACGTATCGTCCCAGCTTTTGCTCCCATGCCGTCGAGTATGTCGGCCAGTAGCGCTTTGAGTTGCAGATCGTCCCTCACTAGCGTGCCATCGACTCGGTGCCCTTGCCGCGGCTCGGTGCCGATGAGCTGGCGCATGATGGAACTGATGGTCACGACTGCCTGCTCGGCGTCCGACGCCCAGCGTCCCACATCAACAGCAGTACGATGTCTGTTTGTTACGTAAACGCCATCGATGTTACAAATCTGCGAGTCTGGTGCTAACGGGTTTCTGCGCCTTGGTCGTAGAACACGAGGGGTCCTGAGTGGAGCCCTCTGCCAGGCGCCACCGAACTGATAGTAGTCGATGCAGTCAGGAAGATGCAGCAGGTCGCTTCCCCAGACGCACGCAGCCGCTTCACCGGCGATGACGACGGGTGCGCCAGCAGTCCGCTCGGTGAACAAGCGCAATTGTGAGAGGAAGATGTGTCGATCATGCTCAGACTGTTGCGTGCCAGTCCCGGCCAATGGTTCGGCGTAGAGGTTTTTTCCAAGGCATATCCACGAGCGCTCTTCAAGCTGGCGCAGCTCTTTGCTAGAGAGGCGGCTTGTTTGAAGAACGTAGGGGATGTTCCCGAACGGTTCGCTCGGCGTGACCTGTTCGCGCGAAGTGTCAGGGAAGGAGAGAGGTAGGTACGCCTGAGAGACAGCAGGAATGGTTGCCGTGGACGGCGATGAAGAGTTTGCTTCTGCTTGACCTCGTCGGCTCGGTGGAGAAACGGTCCGCGGCACATGTGAGGACCCTTGATCGGATTTGTGGGCGGCAATGCCTCTTGTGCTTCCAGCGTGTGGAGCCGAGTGGGACTGGACCGCTGTTTTGGTGGATGGGCTTATGCGCACGGTTTCCTCCTGGGGAGGCACGACCTTGGCGCCAACTCTGTTGTGCTGGCCAACATGTGGTGGCTCCGGAACAGAACAATTCGGAGAGGCGCAAGTAGCTTGCCGGGGGCTCATGACTGTCCTGTCGGCGCGCTCCGTGCCGTTTGACTTCCCAGTATTGCCTCGTTCTTGCGGGTTGCGTTGTTCTGGCGAGGTTGCCGACCCTGCGGTGTCGGTCTGCTCTGGCGGGCTGGTTTGATTGTGCCGGTTGGTCTCTCGGTCCACTCCTCCCGGTCGGCCACGCTGGCGGCATCGGATGCGTTGGGTAGCGGCCCGCTGGCTGAGAGTACGCACTCTTCCAGTCCAGCACGACGGACTTGCTCCGCGAGGGCGATACGTGACTGTGTGCCAGTGACATGGCTGACTGCTCGATCCGATCCTCGCTGCAATGGCTTTTCCTGTGTGGTAGTTGTTTCATGCTCTACGGTGCGTGCTGGCTCCGACGGTGCTTCGGAAGAATCGGAGCAAGCCGACACGTGCGTTACTGTGTGTTTCATACCGACTAGTCTGTCGTCTGTCTGCGGCTGAGTCGTGGCAGCCGGGGCTCGGTGTGGATTACATGTTCATCTGGGGCATTGTGGAGAGCTTCAACTGACGATTGCAGCCTATTCGCGGTCGCGGTACCTGGAGTCACCGCATATTGGGTGTGCAAAGGACCCTCGCCGCGATCAGGGTACGGCTTTGGCCGCGCCCTCGAAACGGCTCAGACCGACGGGAATACAACGGGTGCTGCGCCAACGACGGCGCCAGCGTGACAATGGCAATGGTGCGAACGTGACAGACGGCAACGGCAAGGCGACAGTGTGCCGACGTCGCTACCCGGTGAGTTGACAGCAGCCCGTAGTGCTTGGGACAGTGCTAAGCCTGGAGATCGGTCCCTGTATAGGACACGGGGCAAATCCGGAACTCGGGCAATCGCGCGAACGTGACAGGTGAGGCAACAGAGTGGAGGAGATGGTACAGGACGCGCGGAATCGCACGACGCCGCAAGGAAGGTCTGGTCACTGCTTGTCGTCGTGGTCTTGTCGGCGCGGCTGGTAGATACGCTCCGGTAGGTAATGATTGATGGAATCCCCGGGTTTTTCGCGTATGTCCGTGCGAAAGCCGAAGATAACCGAAGAACCCGGAGAGGATCCATAGTCAGCGACTAGAGTACGGGCGCCGCACCGAGTCGTCTGAAGTACTCATCACAACCTTCGAAAGTCGCAGTCCCGGGAGCGCTGGGCAGCGCAATGGAAACACTTTTGCGGTGCCCAGCCTCCTCCCCAGACCGCTTCAAAGAGAGCGGGACACTAAGTCGCTCTAGACGGTTGTGCCCAGCGCGGCGTGGCCCCCTATGCTTGGGCCTGGAAATCCGCGACTTCTGCGCGGGTCGGCATGCCGGACTGGGCGCCCTTCTTCGTCGTCGCTAAAGAACCGGCGGCAGAGGCTACCTCCACAGCCTCGGGAAGAGACTCGCCATCGGCCAGCACCGCAGCGAGAACTCCGACGAAGGTGTCCCCGGCACCTGTGGTATCCACAACATCCACACTGCGTGCACGTATATCCGCCACATCGTTTCCCGCGACCGCGACGCATCCTTCGCCGCCGAGGGTCACCACAACGGCGGTGTCGGTGCTTCGAGCCAGCTCTCCCACGCGCTCTGTAAGCTCGTCACGGCTGGAAAAATCTCCACCGATATTGGGCTGGATCTCCATTTCATTGGTTGTGAGGACGTCGATGACATCCAGAAGATCGCGCACATCGTCAGCTGGTGCAGCGTTCAGCACCGTGGTCATGCCCAGTTCGTGGCCGAGGCGCAACGCTGCGGCCACGGTGGCGCGTGGCACCTCAAGCTGGCAGACGAGCACGTCCCCCGCTCCGAAGCCGCCGTCGCGCAGTGCTTCGACATCTTCTGCTCCCACCTGTTCGTTTGCACCGGGAACGACGACGATGGAGTTGTCACCCGTTCCGTCAATGGTGATCAAAGCAGTGCCGGTAGGCGCATCTTCGCATACGCGTACCGCGGAACGATCAATTCCATTGATATCGAAGTTGGAGAGCATGACCTGGCCTGCCGACTCATTGCCGACGCAGCCGATGAATGCGACTGTTGCCCCAAAGCGGGCACTTGCGACCGCCTGATTGGAGCCCTTACCTCCGGGAAAGTATTCAACGGAGGTTCCATGTACCGTTTCCCCCACCAGCGGGGCACGCTTGCATGTGACTGTTACGTCCTGGTTGATTGAGCCGAGGACTACTACTTTTGCCATATCAGTTCCTTTGCTTTGTCAGCTTGGTCCCGCAAGACAAGCTTATGCATGCTTGTCCGATTCTTTGGCGGAATGCCGCAATGAAATGGATGAACAACACCGGAGCCGCCCGGCGGTACGTGAAGCGCAGCGAGCGAGGGTCATACCACGCCCTTGGTCAGAATGAAGCATCCGTAAGGGCGGTCCTCCGTCGTCGTCAAAACTGCGTAACACGACTTCGTGCGCTGGTAGAACTCGAAACGTTCGAGGCCTTCCACGCCGATGGGACGTTGCTCGACGGCCTCAATCTGCGCCAGCGCTTTCGCCTGCACATTCGGGCGCACATCCGGCGCTTGTACATCAAGCATGACGGCGACCGGCTGGTCGATGAAGGTGTCGATGGGGAACACCGTCAGTAACGCTTCGAGAGCCGACGGGATATCCAGCCCGTCAAGGCGAACCACTTCTCTGCCCAGCGACTCGGCGGGAAAGTTCCGGTCGACGACGGCGAGCCGATCACCGTGGCCCATACGCGCGAGGACGTAAAGCAGATCGGGGTGTAAACGAGGATCGATATTCTTCAGCATGAACTTCTCCTTCGATGTTTGCACTGTTGCTGATTGATGCTGTTGTGATGCCGTTTAGCGCGGTGTATTGAAACACTTGGCTTTAGATTTCATCCGCGAGCTGGGTTGCCGTGTCGGAGTCGGTGATAAGTGTGGTCGCCCACCCGCCGCGTAGGCAGGCGCGGACCGCCTCGTATTTGTCGGGACCGCCCGCCACTGCAACGCGGCGGGGAACCCGTAGCAGCTGATCTCGCTCAATGGACATGACACGCTCATCGAAGACACCGCGAACAGGCTCTCCGTTCGCGTCGAAGTAGCGCACGCACACATCCCCTACCGCACCGGCGCTGCGCAAAGTATCGCGATCACCGGGCTGGTAGAAGTTCCAGGATCGTGCGAGCAGGGGAGAGGGGGCTAGCGCTCCGACGCCGAAAATGGCGATATCCAGTTGATTCCATAGTTTTGTCACACGGCGAATCATTGAATCGCTACCCAGCGTTTCGCGTGCATGTTTGGAATCAAGCACCGCGGGTGTAAGCATGAAGACCGGTTCGGCGCGCAGGCGGTGCGCCAGTATCTGCATGATCTCGGTTGCGGCCATCTGGACTTCGGTATTACCCACACCTCCCACCATTTGCACAATGGAACGGCAGCCCACGCTTGCGCTGGGTCGCAGCGCCCGCGCCGCAAGCAAGATCGATTCACTCCACGAAGAAATACCGACGATGTCATCCTTCGCCAGTGCCGATTCCAAAAAGCGAGCGGTTGCTGCCCCCATCCGATCCAACACAATGTTGTAGTCGGCATGCGATTCGACCACCACAACCTGATCCAGTGAAAAATGTTGTTCGAGTTTCTCCTCCACTTCTGGGAAGACCTCGGCGGGAACCGTCACTACCGTCTTGACCAGGCCCAGCTCAACGGCCTGTTTCAACATGCGCGAAACGCGCGCTTGCGAGACGTTGAGTTTGGTTGCGATTTCCTGCTGTTTCAGGCCACGTTCGTGATAAAGGCGTGCCGTGCGGGTTATCAAGCGAAGTTGATCAGTTGAGACGACTGCGGCGAGAGAAGGCGCCTGCGCATTCTGGTTACTGGTGCCCATGTGTCTCCCTCCTCGCCGCAGACGGTCTCAGCAAGTGTAAATCCTCCCCTTACTTTACTTCGTCAACTCCAGTAAGGCCCGCGCCGCACGGCTGATTCCTGCAGCGCTCACCCCGTAATGGTCGAGAATCCATGTTTCGGATCCGGTGGGCGGGAACTCGTCGGGTACACCCAAACGGCGTACCGGGATGGGGCTGATCTCCGTGACCAGCTCACATACCGCACCGCCGAGGGCGCCCACCGTCGTGCCCTCTTCGACGGTGACAATCGCACCGGTCTCCTGTGCCGCTGTTGCTATCGCCTCCGTATCCAGCGGTTTTACGCAGGGCATGTGCAGTACGCGCGCCGAAATGCCGTCGGCTGTCAAGTTCTCGGCAGCCGCGAGAGCTCGCGGCGTCACGATACCGGTGGAAATGATGGTGACATCCCCGCCATCGTGCAGGCGCAGTGCCTTTCCCGCCTCGAAGGGGGCATCGGGCGTGAAGTCGGCGACCTTCAATCGAGGGATACGGATATAGACCGGCCCCTCGTATGCGGCAGCCCAACGCACTGCGGCAGCGGTTTCCCGGCAGTCTCCGGGATTCAGAACTGTCATACCGGGGATGGCACGCATCCAGGCGAGATCCTCCGCCGAATGGTGGGTGGCACCCAGGTTCCCATAGGCGTAGCCGGGGCTCTGTGCACACAACTTGATATTGTTCTGTGCGTAGCCGACATCGATCTTCACCTGTTCCATTGAACGGGCGGAGAGGAACGACCCGGCACCGGACACGAAGGGGATGCGTCCACCGTTGGCCAGTCCCGCGCCCACACCAACAAGGTTCTGTTCCGCTATGCCAACGTTGATCAGGCGATCCGGGTAGGCGTCCTGGAACGGACCGAGTTTCGAGGAGCCGACGGAATCATTGACGACGACTGTAATGCGCGGGTCTGCTTGTGCCAGCTCTAGGAGGGCGGCAACGAAACCGTCACGTGGGTCGCGCGCTGCGTCAGTCATGAGATCACCTCCAACTCTTCCATAGCCTGTGTGTACTGCTTGTCGTCGGGCACTTTGTGGTGCCAGGCGACGTTGCCAGACATGAAGCTGATCGGATGCCCCTTGTTGGTATGCGCGATGACGGCCCGCGGTTTGGCGCCGTCGCGCGTTGGCGCATCAAATACCTCCAGCAACTCGGCTATCTCATTGCCGTTAACCTCGATGACTTCGAAATTGAAGGCAGCAAGTTTGTCAGCCAATGGCTCCAAGGTGTTAGTGTCTGCCACTCTGGCACCCTGCTGCAGGCGATTCCGATCAATAATCACGGTCAAGTTGCCGAGCTTTTGGTGCCCAGCAAACATCAGAGCCTCCCAGTTGGACCCTTCTTGCAGCTCACCGTCGCCGGTGAGTACGAAGGTGCGTCGCGGCGAACCGTCGAGGCGTGCCGCCATGGCGTGCCCGGCGGCGATGGGAAGACCATGCCCGAGCGGACCCGTATTGGCCTCAACGGCTGCCACCCCGGTACGCGAAGGGTGGCCATCGAGGTCGGATTCCGGCTGTAGGAAGGTCGGGAGTTCTTCAGGGTCGATGAATCCGCGCGCGGCTAACACCACATATAACATCCCGGCGATATGCCCCTTAGAGAGAATGAAGCGATCACGTTCGGGATCGCTCACCCGTTCAGGTACAACATGCAGGGAATGCAAATACAACGTGGTCAGAATATCGGCGGCTCCCAACGAGCCCCCGATGTGCCCCGCCCCGGCCTCATGTACCAGGCGAAGATCGCGCTTGCGTATCTCGTTGGCGGCCTGCTTGAGGGCGCCAACGAGTTCTGCCGGGGAATCCCGGTCAATCCGCCCGATCCAGGGTTGCCGATCAGTGGGAGGATACAGCATCCTCACTCACCCGCCATGGACGAGAAGAGCGCCTTTTGCACCATGCGCTGCACGGCGATGGCGTCCTGTGCGGCCTGCGCCTGCGCGATGGCGTCCATGTCGATGACTTCAAGGGTGCGACAAATGGCCTTGAGGAAGTCGATGCCGAGGTTGGCGGCCTCCACCACGTCTTCGCGGAAGGGGAACTCGTCCAACTGCCACACGCCTTCCCAGTTGTTCTTCTTCAAGGTGTAGAAGAACTCCAGGATTTCGATGGGATGAACCGTTCCGACAACCAGGTCGTCATCCCAGCCACGGAAGTTATCGTTCACGTCCATGGCGAATAGCTTGCCGTGGTCGATCAGCAGCTGTGCCTCATCTGACGGCGTCTCTCCGCCGAAGAGGGAGTGCCCGAAATCGAGGAGAACGCCAACATTGTCCACGCCCATTTCCTGAATACCGAGGATGGTGCGTGAGGCGTTGTTCCAGATCATGTGGTTACGTGGTTCGCGCGGTTTGTATTCGATGACGAAGTTGAGGTCGGGATTGTTGATGGCCAGCTCCCGCATGGCGTCGACCGACTTCTTCCACACATCGTGGTAGTCGACCTGGAAAGGATAATCCCATCCGTCTTGGCCTGGCCACGTCTTCACGTAGCGCGCACCGAGTTCACGCACCATGTCGGCTCCCGCCTGCATGATGTCGATGGCACGACGCCGGGCGGCGTCGTCGGGGTTCGTAAATGCGCCCCGGACGTGATCGCGCAGGTAGATCTCCGGGGTGATGCCCACACATTTGAGATTGTTGGCCTTTAGCGCGTCCTTGACCTCATCGACGGTAACGCCTGGGCTGAAGGGGTAATTGATATCGACCCAGGTGAGGTCCTTGACCTTTCCCGCCAACTCGATCTGCTCAAGTGTGCCGCGCGGGTCGCCGTAGCGGTCAACGGCGTACCGGTCTACATAGGTGGCGAAATGCCAGAGGCCGGCGCCGAATTCTGGATATTGTGTCATGATGTTATCTTTCTGTGTGCATGTGTACGGGTTGATGCGACAAAAGAGGCCTTCGACCCGAACACTGTTTTCCTGTTGAGGTGTACGGGCCGGGTTGGGCGTGCGGTGCCTATGCCCGGCCCGTACAGCGTGTTATTCGGATAGCTCGAAAAGGGTGTATTTGTCCGCGTTTGTAGCGTCAATGAGCACGCAGTCAATGGACTGCTTCTCGTCCTCCCCGGTAGAACCGGTGCGGATGTATAGATCGGCCTGCTCCACCGACATTTCGGCGATGGCGACGGCAGGTTGCATACCGGTGGCCAGCATCTTGCCATCCTTAATGGCTTCGACGGCGTCCGGGGAACCATCGAAACCGGCCACCGTCACCTGGTCACTTTTCCCAGCTGCCTCGACGGCGGCAACGGCGCCTACCGCCATGGTGTCATTTCCGGCGATAATGCCATCCAGGTCCGGGTGCTGCTGGAGTAGCGTCTCCGTTTTGGTGAATGCCTCCTGCTGATCCCAGTTGGCGGTTTCTTGCCCAACCATCTCCAGATCCTCGTACTGATCGAGTACCGAGTGGAAGGCGGTGGAGCGAACCTGTGCATTGGTATCGGTCTCGCGCCCTAGTAGTTCCACGTACTTGCCTTGTCCCTCTAACTCGGTGGCAAAGGCTTCCCCGACGAGGGCGGCACCCTGGGAGTTATTGGCGACAATTTGCGAGGTGGCAATACCCGTCTCATTGATCTCGCGGTCGATGAGGAACACGGGAATGCCGGCATCCACCGCCTTCTGCACTGCGCCAGTGGTGACATCGGCACCGGCATTATCGAGAATAATGGCGACGGCGCCCTGCGAAATAGCGGTGTCAATCAGCTCGGACTGCTTGTTGGGATCGTCGTCATGCGAATTTGCGGAAGTATCGTAGCCGAGCTCCTGCGCCTTCGCCACGGCGGCGTCGGACTCCGCCTTGAAGAAGGGATTATCGTGCGAGGGCGTAATGATAGCGATCAGGCCGCCCGCCTCGTGAGTTTCGACGGCGGAACTTTCACCGCCGGAGCCGCCGTCGGACGAATTATCGGACGAGCAGCCCGCCAAACCGAGCGTGAAAGCCGCGAGGGCGGCGGCCGCCCGGATCAGTCGATTGCGTTTCATGTTGATCTCCTTGTTGTTGTGGGCGCTGCAGCGCGCCCGGTTGAAGGCGGGAGCCGGTATGCGAACGGGTCGTAGGTACCGACTCCGCGCGGTACTTACTTGTGGGTTGTGACTGAATCGGATGGTTCTGGAGACTGCGTGCCGACTGAGTCGGATGAGCCCTTGGGTTCGGGGTCCGGATCTTGCGCTGGTTCTCCTCGTTCTGCGCGTACACTCGCCGCTGCCGCCGCTGCGGCACGGGCGTTCTTCAGCCGTTCCTGCGCCTGGTCCAGCATGACGGCGAGGACGATAATCAGGCCCTTAATGAAGGTCTGCCAGAAGGTGGAAATACCGACGAGCGTAAGTCCATCGGAGAGGAAGCCGATCACGAAGGCTCCAATCAGAGCGCCTTTGACATTGCCGCGTCCGCCGGCGAGCGATGCCCCACCAATAACGACGGCGGCGATGGCGTTCATTTCGAAGGTGGTTCCCAACTGCGGGCCTCCCGAAGTTAACTCGGAGGCAATGATGAGGCCTGCCAGGGCCGCCAGGGTGCCCGAGATGACATAAACCCGAACGGTCACCCTGCGTACCGGTACTCCGGAGAGTCCCGCAGCACGAGCATTTCCGCCGGTTGCGTACAGCCACGTCCCGAACGGTGACTTGTTGAGTATGAACCAGACGATGATGGCGATCAGAATCATGATCCAGATCTGGGTGGGCAATCCGAGCAATTTCCCAGATCCCAGGAAGGAGAAGCCCGTGTTACCCAGCGCGGCATCTCCCTGCAGATGCGGGTAGGTCGCTCCGTTGGAAATGAGCTGTGCCGTACCGCGGGCCATGTACATCGTGCCGAGAGTCGCGATGAAGGGCGCAATGTTGAATCGCGTGATGAGCTGGCCGTTGATCCACCCGACAAAGGCGCCTACTAGCATGCAGATAATGACGACGGCGACCACCGAGGGGTAGGCCGTCTTGCTAATGAACGGCAGGCCGACGCCGCCGAGCAGTTCGCCCGCAACTACCGTGGACAGGGCCAAGGTGGCGCCGACCGACAGGTCGATACCGCCTGTAATAATCACGAGCAACATGCCCAGGGAGAGCAGTGCGTTATAGGCGACGTGCCGGGTCATGGTCAGCAGGTTTCCAGAGGAAAGGAAGTTGCTGGATAGGGCAGCAAAAACGATGACCAAGACGATAAGCACGATAAAGGCACGTTGATCCATGAGGAATTCCCCGATAGAACGGTCCGCGAAGAAGGAGAAGCGGCTCGAGCCGGATGCCTTCTTCTGTTCGCGGTCTTTTGCTGCGGTTTTCATTTCTGTGCTCCGTCCTGCGTATTCGATGTGGTCTGGGATTCGATGGAATCGAGAGTTTGATGGGAGTCGTCCGCAGCGGCCAGCACACGTTCGCGTGTGACGTCTTCCGGTGCGAATTCCGCAGTGATGCGGCCGCGCGAGACGACAAGAACCCGTGAGCACGAGGTCAGAACTTCACTGACATCAGAGGTGGTGAAGATGACCGCAATGCCCTGGTCCGCGAGGTCGGCCATGAAGCGGAAAATATCTGCTTTAGCACCAATATCAATGCCGCGGGTGGGCTCGTCTAAGAGAACGAGGCGAGGGTCCGTCATCAGGGCCTTCCCAATAACGACCTTTTGTTGGTTGCCGCCGGAGAGCGAACCGATCAGCGCCTTGGGAGAGGATGCCTTCACGCGCGTATTTGTGGTGATCTCAGCGGTACGTGCTTTCTCACGTCGGCGGGAAACGAAGGGGCCCGTGAGGAACCCGAGAATCGATGCGAGCGATAGGTTGAAACCTACGGTCTGCCCCTGTACCAGCCCATCGCGCTGCCGGTCTTCCGGTACCAGATAGATGCCGCGCGCAATGCGCTGCGCGATGGACATTTTCGTGATCTCTTGGCCCGCGAAGCCGATTGCCCCGCCCTGCGCCCTATTGCGCCCGATGATTGTTTCGAGCAGCTCGGTGCGGCCGGAACCCATGAGGCCATAAATGCCAATGACTTCTCCCTTACGTACATCGAGCGAGAAATCGCGTACTGCGGTACGTCCCGGATTCTGCGGGTCGGCAACAATGAGATTATTGATCGTCAGGATTGTCTCGCCGGGGGTTGCGGTAACGGGAACATGCAACTCGTCCTGGGCGCGGCCCACCATATTGGAGATCATCCATGCCATATCAACGTCTTTCATGCGAGCATGGTTGACGACCGTTCCATCGCGCAAGACCACTGCTTCGTCGCCGATTTCCAGACATTCGTCCAGGTGATGTGAGATGTAGACGATGGAGACGCCGTGGGCGGTCAAATCGCGGATCACCTTGAAGAGAACCTTCACCTCGCCTACGGACAGTGCGGACGTCGGCTCATCCATAATGAGAATCTCCGCGTTCTCCTCCAGTGCGCGCGCGATCTCTACCAGTTGTTGCTGGCCTAGGCGTAAGTCACCCACCAACGTGTCTGGCCGAATATCTTCCTCCAGCCGGGACAGTGCCAGGACTGCGCGTCTGTTTTGCTCTCGCTTATTGACGACGCCACCGCGAGTGACCTCTCGCGCCAAGAAGATGTTCTGGGCGATTGTCATATTGAGGCAGAGATTCATCTCTTGGTGGATGATCGCAACACCCTGCGAAACTGCGTCAGCCGGTGAAGAGAACGCGATTTCTTGGCCTTTGAGTTGTAAAGATCCGGCCGTGGGCCTTTCCACGCCCGACATGATCTTCATGAGCGTGGACTTGCCCGCACCGTTCTCGCCCAGTAGCACGGTGACTTCACCCTTGTAGATATCGAAGTCCACGTTGCGTAGGGCATGGGTGCCCCCGTATACCTTTGAGACATTGCGGGCGCTCATAATGACTTCACCGGTGGCGATATCCGTACCTTCGGCAGGCGTGGCAAGCGCCGTCGTTGCGCCGGTACTGACCCGTGTCATCGCTGCACCTCAATACTGGTCGGAGTAATGAGGATGTGACCGGAGTCGTCGTAGGTGAAGGCGCCGGTCACCGTGACTTCTTGCCCGATCATCTCCGTCAGGTCCACGTTGGCCAACAGGTCGTCTTTCATCTGGTTGTTGATTTCGGTGGCGACGCTGGCGAAATCCGTCTGGTTGGTGAACATGGAGAAAGTGATCGTTCCGGTCGCGTCGCGCAGCGCGGTGCCGGTGATGGCCGGGCCGGTTTGAATGCCCACGCTAGGCTCGGTGAGGCCCGCAACTTCGAGGGTGACCTCGCCAAAGCTGCCCTCGGCGATTGTCCCGGTTGCGCTGACTGGGAACGACCAGGCTGACTGTCCGTTACGGCCGCCGTATTCTTCGCCTGCCGCATCGGCATCCGCCTCAATGGCGTCGAGCAGTTCTGTCAGCTCAACCGCGTTGTCCTCAATGGCTGGTTTAATGACGGTGCTGTACTCCTCTTGGGCGTAAGCGGCGGGGTCGTCAATAATGTCCGCATTCCCTCCTCGGCCCACGAGTTCGGGTTCCTCACCCGGTGTATACACCCGTGTGTTAACGACGACGGCGACAATAATGACAACCCACATTAGAGCCCAGCCGAAGGCTGCACGCCTCCAGAAGGGTTTTGATGTTGAGTCACTCACGGTGATTTCCTTCCTGCCGCGTTATGCGGCTGTGCGAGAGCGGTTAATGGCGTCTCGCCATTGTCGGCGGGATTGTTGCCGCTGGCTGTGTGCGATGTGCGACTCGAAGCGGGTGTAGGCAACGCTTCCCGAATCGAATTCCGCCAGTTCTCCTAGCCCTGTGGCGCACATGCGAGCTGCGCCGTACGCAGAGATGTCACTCTGGTCCGCGGTTTCAATGGCGACATCCAAGATGTCGGCGGTTGCCTGCACGAACAACGGGCTCCTGGTGAGGCCGCCGTCGGCTCGGAGTAGGGCGAGGTCAGTTCCTTCCGCGCGTACGACGTCGACGATGTCTGCCAGTTGGTGCCCGACGGACTCGATGACGGCGCGGGCGACTTGCGCGTTGGTGCTGTCACGGCGCAGCCCAACGAGTAGGCCGACTGCGTCGCGATCCCACCAGGGGGCAGCAAGCCCGGAGAAGGCCGGCACATAGGTGAGCGGTGTGGTGGCGGTGTCCGCGGCGGCAGCGACGAGATCCTTGCCGGAGGGGAACCGCAGCAGGTCGGCTGCCGTGTCGATTCCTGCGCCGGCCGCGAGCACATTACCTTCGCGCGCGTAGGTGACTTTCGTGTCAAGTGTGAAACCGATGGTTGTGTCTACCGGGGAGGTGGCAACTTGTGCGCTCGCGGTCGGGATCATGATTGACGAGCCGGTTCCGAAGGTGACCTTTCCGATTCCCTCGCTGCAGTGCTGGCCGTAGAGTGCTGCGTGCGAGTCGCCCAACACGCCTACAACGGGGACTCCTGCCAAGCGCTCCAGCGTTCCGCCGTATGTGCCGAAGATGCTGTTTGATGCGCGGACCTGTGGCAAGGCCTCCATCGGAATTCGCATGACCTCGCAAAGTTGCGGGTCCCACGTGGCGGCATGAATGTTGTACAGCAAGGTTCGGGAGGCGTTCGTGGGATCGGTGGCGCATGCCGCTCCGCCGGTGAGGTGAGCTACGAGAAGTGCGTCGATCGTACCGACCCGAGTGGTCGCCGTGATGCTGCCCTGTGCCAGGTCCAGGGCGGCGGCCATTTTTGTTGCGGAATACATGGGGTCAAGATGCAGCCCGGTGGCGGCGCGGAAGGTATCGGACCATCCTGCGTCAATCAGATGTTGGCATGCGTGCGTGGTACGGGAGTCTTGCCAGCCGATAACCGGAGTAAGCGGGGTGGCAGTCGCGCAGTCGAAGACGACGACGGATTCACGCTGGTTGCTGATGGAGATGCCACGTACCTGTAGGTCGGGAAGATCAGCGAGGAGCTGTGCCAGTGCGTCATCAACCGCGGAAAGGATTTCCGCCGCGTCCTGCTCGAAATGGCCTGCGGCGGGATTGCGTAGTGTCAGCGTCCGTGATGCCTCAGCGAGCACGGCGCCATCCTGCGAGTAGGCGAGGACCTTGCAGTTCGTTGTCCCCTCATCGATAGCGATGTAGCCAAGCTTCATTGCCAGCCTCCGAATAGTAATTCACGACTGAATGTTTATTCATTATGCGGTGGAGGTGTGAGGTATGTCAAGCCTGGTGGTGGAGGAGTTTTGAAAACGGGGCCGGGCGCCCGCGTGTGGTAAGGCATGAAGGAGGGGTGTGTGCAAATGCTTGCGGTCCGGCGTGATCCGGTGTGCGGGGATGCGCCCGCGCTGACGATACAGGCGGTGGTGATGGCCGGAGGCTTGTGCGGATGCGGAACCTATGGCATAGACGCCAGTGACCGCAGAATGCTTCGGATAGACTGGCCGTGTGGCACCCGTCTTTCGGTGCACCGTCGATCCGAAGGGCAGGCCGCACGAACTGGCAGAGGTGGGGATCATAATGAGCGAAGCAATGACCCATCGGGGTAGCGAGAATATGAGTGACGTCTACGGTACGCCCGTCGTGTCTGGCATGGCGTATGCGCCTGCCGTGTGGGTCGTCAGACCTTCCATCCCCGACGGCGAAGAGCCACGTGTGCCAGAACAAGAACGTGCCCGGGAACTCGAACGATACGAAGAGTCCAGTGCAGCGGTTTCGCGTCGCCTCCAGGAACGTTCCGAACGTTGCACCGGCACATCGGCAGAGGTCTTGCAGATGTCCTCGGTGCTTGCCGTGGATCCGGGTGTACGCAAAGAGGTTGCCGCGCTTATCGCCGACGGTCTACCGGCGGTGCAGGCCATTATTCGGGCAACGGCGCATTTCGTGGAACTGTTCGAAAACGGTGATGCCACAATGGCGGAGCGGGTGACGGACCTGCGGGATGTGTGTGCACGGGTGGTTGCCGAGCTGCAGGGTGCCCCAGAACCCGGGGTTCCAAATCCACCGGAGCCAAGTATCCTATTGGCCGATGACCTGGCACCGGCCGATACGGCCGGCCTCGATGCGAACAGGGTTATCGCGCTGGCGACCGAACTCGGTGGGCCGACATCGCATACCGCGATCATTGCGCGGCAGCTCGGCATTCCCTGCGTTGTGGCGGCACGTGGTCTTTCCCGATTCCGCAACGGTGACATGGTGCTGATCGACGGTTCCACGGGAATGCTGACACGCACGGCGAACCCGGCCGATGCTCACCGCTTAGTCGAACATGATGCACAGTGGCGGGCGACCGTGCGTTCCTGGAAGGGGCCGGCGCAGACAACAGATGGCCACCGGGTGGAACTCCTTGTCAATGTGCAGGATGTACGAGGTGCGCAACGCGCCGCGGCAGGGGAGGCGGAGGGTATCGGTCTACTGCGTACCGAGCTTGGATTCCTTGCGGCACGGGAGGAGCCGAGTGTTGCGGAGCAGGCAGCTCATTATCGTCCGATCTTCCAAGCCTTTTCCGGTCGCAAGGTTGTGATCCGCACTCTTGATGCTGGATCTGATAAGCCGCTCGCCTTCGCGAATATGGGCCCTGAGGCGAACCCGGCCTTGGGGGTACGCGGCCTGCGAATCGGTTTGCGTTACCCGCAGCTGCTTGACCACCAGCTTGATGCCATCGCCGCCGTTGCCAGGGAACACCAGGGTGAAACGTGGGTGATGGCGCCGCTGGTATCCACACTGGCGGAGGCGGAGGACTTTGCGGTTCGTGTTCGCGCTCGCGGCCTCAAGGCGGGCATTATGGTCGAGGTTCCGTCCGTCGCCGTGCTTGAAGAGCAGTTCTTGCGGCGCGTGGATTTCGTTTCCATCGGCACAAATGACCTCGCACAATATGTGATGGCGGCGGATCGCCTGTCCGCACCGTTGGCTGAATACACCGATCCCTGGCAGCCCGCCGTGCTCGCGCTTGTTGCTCGCATCGCCGAGGCGGGCCAGAGAATAGGTACGCCGGTGGGCGTGTGCGGTGAGGCGGCCGCAGATCCCTTCTTGTGCTGCGTGCTTGTAGGAATGGGAGTCACGTCGCTATCCATGGCTCCCACCGCGTTGCCCGCAGTGGGAGCCCAGTTATGCGCGGTGAGCTTCGCGCAGTGTCGATTGGCGGCTGAGTCGGTGCAAGGGGCACATGACCCGGCACATGCGCGTGTCGCGGCACGGCAGGCATTGGGGATTTGAAATGCCGAGCGGTGCGGTACCGCGGCATTGAAAGGTTGCGACTGAGTTCATGCCACGTGGTGAAGTGTGGCGCTCTGGCGCAGGCCACCGGGCTGACGTAGCCCGAGGCGCTGGCGCGCTCCATCCCATCCGTCGCCAAGTGGCGGTTTGATGCACGCCTCTTCGCCTAGCATAAGTAATGTGACACGAGCACTGAACGGATATGCCAATGGAGATGCGCGGCAGGAGCACGCTGCCGCCGGAGTCCTGACTCCCCTGCCTATCTCAGATCTTGCTGCCGGTTACGGGATTCCGGACAGGGCGTTACTCCGCTACGGGCATGATAAGGCGAAAATAGCCCTTGACTACCTGGAAGGTTTGCCAGAGTACCGGGAGCGTCCGTCTGCCCCACTCGTACTGGTAACGGCCATCTCGCCCACTCCTGCGGGGGAGGGGAAGACGACAACGTCGATTGGGCTGGCCGATGGCCTGCGCCGCTTGGGGAGGCGTCCGGTTCTTGCGCTCCGGGAGCCGTCCATGGGGCCGGTTTTCGGCATTAAGGGTGGCGCTACCGGTGGCGGCAAGGCGCAACTCACGCCGGCGCAGGATATCAACTTGCATTTCACCGGCGACTTCGCGGCGATTGCAGAGGCGAATAACCTGCTCGCGGCCATGGTGGATAACGCCTTGCATTTCACCACGGTTGACCTCGATCCGCGTAGCTTTTCCATTCGCCGCACGGTTGATGTCAATGACCGGGCGTTGCGCGAGATCGTCGTCGGGCTGGGAGGCAGAACCGGAGGTGTGCCGCGCGAATCCGGGTTTGATATCACGGCGGCCAGTCAGATTATGGCGACGTTCTGCATGGCGTCGTCGCTAGCGGATCTGCGCGATCGGCTGGCGCGTATCGTTGTCGGACGCAGTTCACAGGGTGAACCGGTGACGGTCGATGATCTGGAAGCAACCGGGGCGCTTACCGCCGTGCTGCGCGATGCCCTGGCTCCGAATCTTGTGCAAACCCTCGAAGGTACGCCTGCCGTTGTACATGGCGGTCCCTTCGCGAATATCGCCCACGGCTGTAATTCTGTGATTGCTACCCGTGCCGCACTGGCGCTGGGCGATATTGCCATTACCGAGGCGGGATTTGGTGCGGATCTGGGTGCGGAGAAGTTCTTCGATCTCGTCTCGCGGCAGACCGGATTGACTCCGGCCCTGACTGTGGTAGTGGCAACTGTGCGCGCGTTGAAGTACCACGGCGGCGTGGAATTGGCGGCCCTGGAAGGCGAGAATGTGGAGGCGGTGCGGGCGGGTGTCGCCAACTTGCGGCAGCATGTGCGCAATCTGCAGGAAGTCTATGGGCAGCACGTGGTGGTGGCGCTTAACCAGTTTGCCGCCGATACCCCTGCTGAGATCGAGGAAGTACGTGCCGCAATGGCAAGGCTGGGAGTTACGGTGGCTCTGTCCCAGCACTACTCCGACGGAGGAGCCGGTGCGCAGCCCTTGGCTCGCGCGGTGATATCCGCGCTGGAGGATGCGGGGACAACGCGACCGGAAAAGCCACGCCTGTGCTACGAGGATGAGCTTCCGTTGGTGGAGAAGGCGCTCGCGGTAGTGCAGCGCGTGTATCACGGTGCCACGGTGAGCTTCACGGCGGCGGCGAGGCGCGAGCTTCTCCGGCTGGAGAGCGAGGGAAGGGGCCATTTGCCGGTGTGTATCGCGAAGACGCAGTACTCCTTCTCCACCGATCCGGCAGCTCTCGGCGCTCCCGAGGGGTTTGACGTGCCGATCCGGGAAGTTCGTCTATCGGCCGGCGCCGGATTCGTCGTGCTGATCTCCGGCTCGGTTATGACCATGCCGGGTCTGCCGCGTCGGCCATCTGCTTGCGATATTACGGTTGACGACGGCGGACGCATTCACGGCATGCACTAGGCGGCAGGCCGCATATATTGGCAACGTGCGGCATGTATCGGCGTAACGCTGCATACATTGGTAACGTGCGGCATGCATCAAGGGTTGGAACTTGATGTTGGCATATCAAGTTGAAAGGCTTGATGTGTGTTATGGTGGCTGTATGTTCGTGCTAACCATTGATCAGGTGGCATCGCGTCGCACGGCAGATCGTATTCCAGAACTTCTCGCAATGCTGCAGGATGTGCCCACGCTCCTTCCTTTCGAACGCACGGTGGGAGACGAAGCACAGGGGGTGCCGATATCCGCAATTGCCGCGGCGGAAGCGATTCGACGGGTCCTACGCAGTGGAGGGTGGCATATCGGAATTGGATGCGCGCCCGATGCGCAGGAGAATCTCCCCACTTCGGTGCGTGAGGGCAGTGGGATGGCCTTCGTGTGCGCCCGTGAGGCAGTGGAGGCGTCAAAACGGCTGCCGGTATCGCTGGCTGTTCGCGTGCCGACGGTTTCCAATGGTGAAGGCACGACTGCCGACGAGGTACATGCCTCGTCGGCCGCGAAAAGAGGAGTTCGCACCGCGGCACGCGGTCGATCAGCCGCCG
This sequence comes from Actinobaculum sp. 352, assembly GCF_003957265.1. Classification (NCBI taxonomy): domain Bacteria; kingdom Bacillati; phylum Actinomycetota; class Actinomycetes; order Actinomycetales; family Actinomycetaceae; genus Actinobaculum; species Actinobaculum sp. 352. The sequence goes on from NZ_RQSN01000008.1 coordinate 150,773, forward strand.
CCGGGAGCGCTGTCGAAGTAAACCCCTTGCGCGGCGAGGCGCTCGACCGCCCGGCTCGGGCCGCAGAACTACAGGCATTGCTGCACGTGATTGGCATTGTTGTGCAGTCCCGGACCGTGGCCCAACGCGAGGCGGTGCAACTGCTGGAGTCGGGCGAGACCGGCCAGGCGATAGCTCGCGCCCTCTCCATCACGCCGCAGGCCGTCTCTCAGCGTCGCCTCGGAGCGCACTGGGCGGAGGAACAGGCGGTATGGCCGTTGGCCGTACGGCTATTGCACGAGTTAGATAGTGGTGGGTCCAGCAAACGGGCGGGGGAAGTATGACGTGCTTAATCGTCGCGCACACCCCGTGTACGTTGCAGGGCTGGACGGAAGGGGAAGTATGGCGTGGTTAATCATCGTCGTAACGTTACTGGCAGCGGTCTTTATCGGGTGGGTGGTAGTTGAAGTTGTGCTGCACCTGGCTCGGGTAAGCGATAACGGAAATGGCCAAGTACCCCGCTCCGGCGGGCATGCCGCCACTGTCCTTCCGCAAGAGGAACGGCCGGTGGAGGTGCTGCGCGGAGGTACCTGGATAGGGGTGCTGGAGCGCATTGCTATTGCCGGGTGTATCCTTGCCGGTCAGCCCGGACTCGTTGCCGCCGTCGTCGCCATTAAAGGACTGGGACGCTGGGCGGACTTACAGTCGAATCCAGCGTTGACCGAACGCTTCATTATCGGGACTCTGGCGTCGTATATTGTCGCGGCCTCATGTGGGTTTGCCGGAGTGTGGCTGCTCGGTGCCTGATCTGCCATCTGGGGAGTGTCGATTGGTGCGAGCGGTGGAATCGCTGCGGTTTGTGTTAGACGTGAGTCGCTCGTGTCGGAGCTGAGAAGGGGCGGTGTTCACCGGCTTACTGAGCGTCGCTGGGCTGTCAATTGACCCGGTTTCGCTACCGAGTTCCTCCTTCAGGTTGCCGGGTGCCCTGCCTGGTTCTCTCTCCGCTTCTCCATTGTGTATCGCCTTTTCCGTAGGAATTGATATAGTGTGGCGCGGCAGGGGTGATCAATGGGCCCGAAGACCTATATACTGCTGTCTATTCAATCCGGCACTCGCGGGTGCTAGCCTTTGAATGGCCTGCAAATTCTGAATACAAGCGCTCCAACGGAGGAACTCAATGGCGACAAAATACGTCTACTCATTCACTGAGGGTAACAAGGACATGAAGGACCTCCTCGGTGGAAAGGGTGCCAATCTGGCCGAGATGACGAATCTCGGCCTGCCCGTCCCACCGGGTTTTACGATTACGACCGAAGCATGTCGGGCTTACCTCAGCGCCGGCCATACCCCTGAGACTCTCGATGTCGAAGTCACCTCACATCTGCGCGAGGTCGAGCAGACGATGCAGAAGCGTCTGGGTGATCCGTCCGATCCGCTTCTGGTCTCCGTGCGTTCGGGCGCCAAGTTCTCGATGCCGGGCATGATGGAAACGGTACTGAACATCGGTTTGAACGACGAGTCCGTTCAGGGGCTAGCCGCACAGTCGGGCGACGAGCGTTTTGCCTGGGATTCGTACCGGCGCCTTATCCAGATGTTCGGCAAGACCGTGCAGGATATCGACGGCGACCTGTTCGCCAATGCACTGCAGGCCCTGCAGGATCGCAAGGAATACAAGGGCGACCTTGATATGACCACCGACGACCTCAAGGAACTCGTCGTCGAGTACAAGCAGATTGTCAAGGATGCCACCGGCGAAGACTTCCCGCAGGATCCTCGCCGCCAGATGGACCTAGCCATTGAGGCGGTCTTCCGTTCCTGGAACACCGACCGTGCCCGCATCTACCGGCGTCGCGAGCGTATTCCCAATGACCTCGGAACGGCGGTCAATATCTGCACCATGGTCTTTGGAAACATGGGCGAAACCTCGGGCACCGGAGTGTGCTTCACCCGTGACCCCTCCACCGGCCATTCGGGCGTGTACGGTGACTACCTGATCAACGCACAGGGGGAGGACGTCGTCGCCGGTATCCGCAATACGCTGTCCTTGGCGGATCTGGAGCGTGTGGACAAGAAGTCCTACGACGAGCTGCGCGGCATTATGCAGAAGCTGGAGACGCACTACCGCGACCTCTGCGATATCGAGTTCACCATCCAGCAGGGCAAGTTGTGGATGCTGCAAACCCGTGTTGGCAAGCGGACGCCAGCAGCCGCCTTCCGTGTGGCCGTGCAACTGGTGGACGAGCGGCTCATTACAACCGATGAGTCAGTTACCCGCGTCACGGGCGACCAGCTGACCTCGCTGCTGTTCCCGCAGTTCGACAAGTCCGCTTCGGCGAAGGTACTGACCAGGGGCATGCCCGCCTCGCCGGGGGCTTCCGTGGGCGAAATTGTGCTGAACAATGAGCAGGCGGAGTCTCGGGTGGCCGAGGGTGCTTCCGTTATCCTGGTGCGCCGCGAGACCAACCCGGACGACCTGGCGGGCATGGTTGCGGCTGCTGGCGTACTGACCGCCCGTGGGGGAAAGACGTCGCATGCCGCCGTGGTTGCCCGTGGCATGGGCCGCTGCTGCGTGGTCGGAGCGGAGGACCTCGTCGTCGATGAGGTGGCCGGGACGGTCTACGTCAAGTCGCAGGACAAGACGCTGCACGCCGGTGATGTTATCGCCATCGACGGCACAACCGGTGAGGTCTTTGAAGGTGAGGTCCCGGTGGTTGATTCCCCGGTGATGACCTACATCTCGCACGGTCTTGAGGCCGGATTGGCTGCCTCTCCCGATGAGGACACCCAGGAACTGGTCTACGCCGTCGACCGTATCCTCACCCACGCCGATGCGAAGCGGCGCCTGGAGGTACGGGCAAACGCTGACAACCCGGAAGACGCCGAGCGATCTCGTTCCTTCGGCGCGCAGGGAGTTGGCCTGTGCCGTACCGAGCATATGTTCCTCGGCGACCGCCGCAAGCTGATTGAGGCGGTTATCCTCGCCGAGACCGAGGAGGAGCAGCAGGCTGCATTCGATGCGCTGATGCCGCTGCAGAAGTCCGACTTCGTTGGAATCTTCAGCGCCATGGACGGCCTGCCGGTCACCGTGCGCCTGATCGATCCGCCGTTGCATGAGTTCCTGCCGGATCTGACGGAGCTCTCGGTGGAACTGGCGGTCAAGGAGGCCAAGGGCGAGGAAGTCACCGAGCATGAGAAGCGCCTGCTGGCAGCCGTGAAGGCGAACCACGAGCAGAATCCGATGCTCGGCCTGCGCGGTGTCCGCCTTGGTCTGAAGATCCCCGGCTTGATCAAGCTGCAGATCCGCGCGATCGCGGAGGCTTGCGTCGAATGCAAGAAGCAAGGTAAAGATCCGCGCCCGGAGATTATGGTTCCGCTCATCGGTTCGATCCGCGAGTTGCAGATCGTGCGTGATGAAGCCGAGAAGATCATTGCGGATGTTGAGGCGGAGTCGGGCGTGGAGCTCGCTCTCCCGATTGGCAATATGATCGAGTTACCGCGGGCTGCGGTCGCCGCTGAGCGCATCGCCGCCGAGTCGGACTTCTTCTCCTTCGGTACCAACGATCTGACCCAGACCACGTGGGGATTCTCGCGCGACGACGTCGAGGCGGCCTTCTTCAACGACTACTTCGATTACGGTATCTTCGGCACCTCGCCCTTCGAGACGATCGATTGGAGCGGTGTCGGTCAGCTGGTCGAAATGGGAGTCGAGCGGGGACGTTCGACAAAGCCGGGGCTGCATTGCGGCGTATGTGGTGAGCACGGTGGCGATCCGGTGTCGATCCACTTCTTTGACGCCATTGGAATCGACTACGTCTCCTGCTCGCCGTTCCGTGTGCCAGTGGCGCGGTTGGAAGCCGGGCGGGCAGCGATCTCGAATGAGTCGGAGCACATCTCGTTTGCGCCTGCGACCGCTCCGGTTGATCTGGCGGCCCAGGTGACCGAGCTTGCGGCGCAGATGGCAGACCTCGCCAACGAGATCCGCAAGCAGGACAAGTAGGCCGCGGCAGGACGAGCAGTGTGGCTGGCAAGCAGCCTGCCGAGCAAGAGTAGGCTGCCGCGAGCGAAGCTCGGAAACCTGTGCGCCCGCGATACGCGGTGTAGTGCTAACGGGCGTGTGTGAAGCACGCAAGGGCAGCACGGTCTCGACGCGGATGTGCCTGGCTGTAGTGGAGTATCTGTACTGCAACGCAGGGTGCTAAAGTGCAGGGCGCTGATCGGGGATTCCCGGTCGGCGCCCTTTCGCGTGCTGTGGTATGTGCGTGGCTGTGTTGGTGGTATGTGCGTGGCTGTGTTGGTGGTATGTGCGTGGTGGTGGCAGGGCCGGGCATGGGCGTGGGTGACCTGTGCACGGTTGGCTCGGGCGGCGCCAGGGGCGGCGTGGACAGCGGACGACGAGGGCAGCAGCGGACGACGTCCCCTCCAACGCCTGATATGCGCATGATGTGTCAATAACGCTACTCCATATGCGCCATGTGTGCATATACTGGATGTGTTAGCGACGTCGCTACACGTTTAGGAGGTTCACATGGATGTGCAACTCATCCTCGCGCTATTGGCGGGAATAGCGGTGATCATCGCCGTCGTCCTGCTTACGCGCCTTGACGCTTTTGTTGCCCTTATCTTGGCGTCCTTGACCACGGGTCTGATTGCCGGGCAAGACCCCGTTGGTCTGGTCGGTTCGATTACAAATGGATTCGGATCGACGATGGGATCGATCGGAATCGTCATCGGTCTTGGTGTCATGATCGGCAAGTTCCTTGAAGTATCAGGGGCTGCAGACGCCTTGGCCCACGCCTTCTTGCGCGCCTTCGGTTCCGGGAGAGAGGCCTGGGCGATGGGCGCCGTTGGCAATCTTGTTTCCATCCCGGTGTTCTGCGACTCCGGGTACGTCATCATGAATCCGCTGGCACGCTCGATTGCTCGTGTCAAACGCGGCGGATACGTTACCCTTGCCCTGGCGCTGGGATGTGGAATGACCCTGACCCACCATCTCGTCCCGCCAACACCCGGGCCTCTGGCGGCCACCGGCATTCTAGGTGCGGATCTTGGCCTTGTCATCGTGACGGGTGCTATCTTTACGCTCCTTCTGCTTCCCGTAGTGGTTCTGTACGCGAAGTGGATCGGTCCCAAGCTCGAGGACAAGATTCTTCCTGAGGTTCGCGAGGCCGTGTACGGTGTTCTCGGGCATGAGCCCAAGCGCCGCGACGGAAGAATCGTCACCTACGACCCCGACGAGTACTTCGGTGGGGCACCGCAGGGGAGCCAGCCCCATAGCGTGGGGGCATTCCGCGGATCGCTACCGTTGATTGTTCCGCTGATCCTAATCCTTGCGAACACCGTAGCCAGCGCCATCGATAAGGCGCAGCAAGGCAACCCGGCGCTCGGGCAGCCCGGCCAGCCGGATTACGTTGCATCTGCTTGGGCTAAACCATTCATTTTCCTGGGTAACCCGGTCGTCGCGCTGCTGATCGGACTGGTCATCGCGGTGTACTTCATCATGCCGCGCTGGGCACCGAAGAAGAAGTTCGCTTCCTGGTTCTCCGAGTCGGCCTCCTCTGCCGGTCTGATCCTGTTGATCACGGGCGCGGGCGGGTCCTTCGGTCAAGTATTGCGTGATTCCGGTGTGGGCGACGAAGTAGCGTCCGCCATTGCGGGAACTGCTCTACCGGCATTCTTGGTGCCGTTCCTCATCGCTACTCTGGTACGCATTGCGCAGGGATCCGGGACAGTAGCGATTATTACTGCCGCCTCGGTAACGGCACCGATCATGGGTCAGACCGGTCTAGCTCCGCTGGTTGCGGTGATTGCCTGTACGGCCGGATCCATGGTCTTCTCCTACTTCAACGATTCGTATTTCTGGGTCGTCACCCGCTTCACGGGTCTGGAAGGAACGGATGCGCTACGCGGATGGTCGGGTATCACGACGGCGGCCTGGGCCGGTTCCATACCGTTGCTACTGATTCTCTCCCTGATTGTTTGAGGCGCTGTCATGGCTGATGCCCTTATTGTTGCCGACGACCTGACAGGAGGAAATGCCTGTGCGGCGGGGTTTGCCCGTGCCGGTATGCGCGCTGTGACGGCTAATGTGGACCGGTCCGGCGCAGCCATCGCCGACTACCACCCGCAGTTCGACGTCGTCGTGGCCGCTACTGATTCGCGGCACGCGGCGCCGCGCGATGCTGCGCAAACCATGCGTCGTGCGGTTGCGGCCGGATGGCCGGTCAGGCTCGCCTGTGCCCGCATCGACACCACATTGCGCGGGAATGTTGGGGTAGCCGCTCAGTCGCTTCTGGATACGGTGACCGAATTCTCTGGAAAGCGGGCGGTGGGCTTGTGCATTCCCGCCCATCCCGATGCCGGCCGTGTGACGGTTGATGGACACCAACTGCTGGGCGGTCGCCGCCTCGAGGCAACCGAGCTGGCGTACGATGTGCGTTCCCCCATGCGAACATCCTCGGTGACCGAGATTCTACGGGAACATACCTCGCTCACGGCCGTCAGCATTCCCATCGATGCGGTAACCGCACCGGGCACCGTTCTCGAAGAGCGGCTCACTGAGCTATTCCAGGATCCGGGGCTCGATGTGGTGGTCGGCGATGCCATTGTGCTGGAGCATATTGACCTGCTTGCTGCCGCTGCGGTGCGTGCCGCGCGCCGGGCCGACGTGGTGCTCTGCGGCATTGATCCAGGCCCGGGATCACTGGCTATGGCGCGTGCCATGGGGCTAATCGCCGGTGCTGCTGGGCGCCCAATTCTCGCGGTGTCCGGATCGTCGACCGATCTAACGATCTCCCAGCTGGCGCATCTGCAGGAGAACCGGCAGGTCACCGTGGTTCGTCCCGTCATTCCCGAAGGTGAACGCCTACCGCAACTCGATGCCTCGGTGACGGCGTTGGTGGCCGCCTTGACGAGTAGCCCGCATCGGATCGTGCTGTGGGCATCTGTATTGGAAAAGGCTGATATCCGACAGTTGACTCGGGAAGAGGCGGAGGAGCTGCCGAGAGTGATCAGCTCCATGGTGCGCCGAGTGATGGAGGAGTGCGAGGTCGACGGCCTGTACACCACGGGAGGTGATATCACCGCTAGCGTGTTGAATGCGCTTGATGCCCGCGGCATCGAAGTGGAAGGTGAGGTTATGCCGCTAGCCGTCTCCGGACAGATCGTCGGCGGCGGCTGGGCGGGTACGCCGATCTTGACGAAGGGCGGGCTCATCGGTGAACGCGATGGCGCGCTGCGGTGCATCGAACACCTGGAGAATCTGGTCGATCAGCGGCGTCGCTGGGTCCGTACCCGCCCGGCGGTGCACAAGGAACAAACGAGTGGGAGCTGAGTGTAACACTGTGCTCGCACAGCAACCATCGACAGATGCAGTCGGGAACGGGAAGCATGGTGCCGGTGTTTATGGGGCGGTCGCGATTCCACATTCCGAGCTGCTGAGCGGTGGCGGGGTCTGCGGTCGGTGGCTTCCGCCCCGAATGCCATATCTGGTGCGACGCCGTCCGTATGCGTGGCGTGGAAACGTCTGCGCCTCGGGGCGATTCATCCGAGGCGGCTGACCCGGCACTCAGCGAAGGGCCGCGACGTCCAGGCCTTGCCGGTGGGCTGCGATGGCAGAGCTTTCCAGAGGCGCGATGCCCGAGCTCTCCGGGGCCGCGTCGTTCAACTCGGGCGAATGGTCCCGATGCCCCGCCGCGCCGGAGAAGTTGGGCGGCCGATCCGGGCGGAATCCGCCTAATTATCCGATCAACACAAGACAGTTATCAGACAATAAGTAATGAGTTGGAATGAAGGAGCGAACAATGACACGTCCCGTACTCGCAATGACCATTGGCGATCCGGTGGGCATCGGCCCGGAGATCGCCGTCAAAACCCTGCTCGAATTCGCGAGTGACAGCCGTACGCACGGTATCGCCGTTGGCGACGCCGCCGCCGTGCGCCGAGCGATCAGTGCCCTCGGCGTCGATGCTGAGGTGCGCGTGCTCAGTCACTGGGATGCCGACCCCGCAGGGGAAGGCGTCGTCGATGTTTTCGACACCGGTGTGCTGGGCGATGATCTGCCCGAATGGGGAAAGGTGGATGCGCGGGCAGGGCGCGCCGCCGTCGTCGCCATTGAAACCGCTACCACCGCGGCGCTGGAGGGCAAGGTCGCCGGCATTGTGACCGGTCCGATCAACAAGGAGGCCATCTGGGCTTCCGGTTCCGAGTTCCTCGGGCACACGGAAATGCTCGGGCATCTTACGGGTGTGTCGCAGCAGGACACCATGTTCGTGTGTCGCAATCGCGAGAACCCGGCGCACTCCTTGCGTATCTTCTTTGCCACTCGGCATCTATCGCTGCGCAAGGCGCTTGACGCCATCACCATTGATGGCCAGGTAGGATCGATTACTCGGGCCTATACCGCACTACAGGTGTTCGGGGTGCCGGAGCCACGCTTGGCGGTGGCCGCAATCAACCCGCACGGTGGTGAAGGCGGGCATTTCGGTGACGAGGAGATCAAGATTCTTACGCCGGCCATTGAGCGGGTGAGAACCGAGTACGGGATTGAGGTTGCCGGACCGATTCCCGCTGATTCCGTCTTCCACCAGGGCTTGCAGGGAAGATATGATGGGGTACTCTCGCAGTACCACGATCAGGGGCATATCGCCTCGAAGACGTATGATTTCGACGGCACCGTGTCGGTGACGGTGGGACTGCCCATTCTCCGGACCTCGGTGGACCACGGTACGGCCTTCGATATCGCCGGAACAGGCAAGGCAGATAATGCGACCATGCGATCCGCGTATCTCACAGGCGTTGAGTACGCACCTTTCGCCGATCATATCCGTGCACAGTACGCGTGATAGATAATTGGCGGTGGCCGTCGCATGTGAAGCGGCGGCCACTGCCATGCGGTAGCGGCGCCCGCCAGAGATCGGGCGTCGGTCTGCGCCAGGCAACCGGTTGGGGTGAACTTCAACCGGTTGCGGTTGGCGGAGGGCCGATTCGGGAAACCTGGACGCTAAGGAGTGGACATGGCACGGTCGAGCCAGGCGGAACTTGAAGCCAGGCAGGCGAAGGTAATGCGGCTTCTTCGCCGTGGAACCACCGATGTGTCGGAGCTGGCGCAGATGTTGGGAGTGTCGCAGGCAACGATCCGACGCGATTTGGTCCGCTTGGAGAAGCAGGGGAGGATCGCCCGTGCGAACGGCGGCGCGAACCGAGCGGTTGGTTTTACCGAGATACATTTGCGGGATCGTCTCACCCATGAGCTTTCCGCCAAACACGCCATTGCCGACGTCGCAGCCGCGTGGCTCCCCACGCACGGTGGCACGGTGTTCATGGACGCGGGTTCGACCTGCGCGGCACTGGTCGCCAATCTTCCGCGCGACGCGGAGTTGACCGTGGTAACGCGTGGGCTGGAAATAGCGATCTTGCTGGCCGACTGGCCACATGTACGCACGATTGTGGTCGGCGGCGATGTCGCTCCGCTCTCACATGGACTCGTTGGAACGCTTGCGACGGATGCCATACGTCAGTTTCGTTACGATGTCGCCTTCCTGGGTGTTGACGCGGTTGATGCGTACGACGGCGTCGGGGAGCCCACCTTGGAGGAGGTAGCGACGAAGCGAGTAGCTGCCACGCGTGCGTCCGAGGTTGTTGTTCTGGCGGACCATACCAAACTGCATCGATCTTCGGTTGCCGCCTGGGCACGGCTTGAGACGCCGTGGACATTGATCACCGATGCGCACGTTCTGAGCCCGGCTTGCGAAGCGGATGTGGAGCCGTTCCGTTCCGTCGGGGTAAGGGTTCTGATAGCTGAGCAGGAGGAGGCGGAGCGACAGGGTGGCTAGGCACGGCACTGATGCAGGGTTGGTACTGCTGCAGGCACGGCACTGATGCAGGGTTGGTGCCGGTGTGTGGTCGGCGCTGATGAAGACCCGGCGCCGATGCTGTCGGGTGTTTTTGCGGGTGGCCGCCCGTTGTGGGCTCGGTGGTGGAAAAGCGCTGCGTACGGGCGTTTCTGCCTCCGTCTCGCCAAACTTGAATCAATCTATATTTCCCGATTCTCCGCTCTCGATGTGACGATTGTGACCGAGGAGGCTAACCTAACTAGTAGCAAAGGCGATATGCGCGCATCAAACGACTGGTTTAGTGAGGTTTGTCTAGTGAAGCTTCATGATTGCCCACGGCACGTCAAATTGCGGCTAGTGGATGTTGATCTTCCCGCCCAAAATATGCTGCGAATGCAGGAACTCGGTATAAGGCCCGGCACTGAGGCGGTCGTGACCCAACACGCCGGCTTCGGTGGATTGATTCTCAATGTTGCGGGCTCTCGAGTGGCAGTGGATCACCGTTCTGCCCGACTGATCGATGCGGAGGTAATCGGATGAGCTGCCCCAACTGCGGCCCGAGTGGAGCGCCGCAACCGGCTGTGACCACCTTGGATAAGAATCGTCAACCCACCATTGTGCTGGTCGGTAACCCCAATGTCGGTAAGTCAACCCTGTTCAATCACGTCACTGGAGCACGGCAAAAGGTTGTCAACTCGCCGGGAACCACGGTGCAGGTCATGTCCGGGCAGTGGCGAGCTCTTGGAGCGCGCGTGCTCGATCTCCCCGGAACCTACTCACTGATCGCCAACAGCCCCGACGAGCAGGTGGTCAGCGATACCGTCTCCGGGGCTTCCGGATCGATGACGGATCCGGATACCGGGCTCGGCCTTGACCTGATTCTGGCGGTGCTGGACGGGTCCTCCATGACACGCTCCTTGTACCTGCTCGCCCAGATCGCACAGACTGGGCAACCGGTTGCCGCCGTCGTGACCATGGCGGATGTGGCGGTACAAAACGATGAGCCTGTGAATGTGTCCGCGCTCGCGAAGGAAGTCGGCATCCCCGTCATGGCGATTGACCCGCGCAGTGGCAAAGACTACGCGGTGCTCAACGAGATGATGGCGACGGCGCTCTCGACTCGTCCGCGTGTCAGTGGCATAGCTCCCGATCCGGCGGCCCCCGGCTATTCGCAGATGGCCGCCACCGAGGCGCTGGCACGAGTTCGAGGTGCAACGGTGGACGGCAGGGATCTCCTGGCCGAGGCGGTTGCGTCCGCCGATAGTGAGTGCGCCTGCGAGATCGTCGACGGGCAATGTGTGAATGGAACGGACTGCGAATGCTGCAACTCGCACGCCCAGGACGCTGCCATGGCGGCGGCGCCGACAGTGAGGAGCGGCGTGGAACGCTCCTCGGAAGAGGAAATGGATCGCGCGGCGGTTCTCTTCTCCTGGGTGGATGGGGTCGAGACGAAGATCCGCGATCATCGGGCAGATCCGAAGTATCTGTCACGCTCGGATAAGATCGACAGATTCCTTCTCAATCCGGTACTCGGACTCCTCGTCTTCTTCGGCCTGCTGTGGGTACTCTTCCAACTCGCCGGAACATGGGTTGGTCCCGTCCAGGATTGGTTCGATGGACTGTTCTCTTCCGACGACGAAGGCGCGATTTCGCTCGCCAATGGATTTACCTGGCTTCTCGGCCTAGTCGGGCTGGAAGAATCATGGTTGCAAGCACTGCTCGTTGGAGGACTGGCAACGGGCATGGGTGTGGTTGCGAGCTTCTTCCCGCTCATGTTCGTTATCTACGTGGCACTGTCTATCTTGGAGGATTCGGGCTACATGGCCCGTGTCGCCTTCCTCGGAGACCGACTCATGCGCCGTATCGGCCTGGATGGTCGAGTGATTCTGCCGCTGATTATGGGCTTCGGTTGTAACCTGCCGTCGCTGGCGGCGGCGCGTACGCTGCCCTCCGCTCGCCAACGGCTCGTCACGGTTCTGATCACGCCGTACACCTCATGTGCTGCGCGTTTGACCATTTACCTCATGATTGCGCGCATCTTCTTCCAGGGCAGCACCGGCACGGTTGTGTGGGCGATGTATGTGCTCTCGGTCGTCCTGATCGTGTTGGGTGCATGGGTCCTGAAGCATTTCATTACCCGAAATGAGGAAGCCGCGCCGCTGATGCTTGTGTTGCCGGCCTACCAGCTGCCGCGGTTGCTGGTGATGTTGCGCAACACCTGGCTTCGCTCTTGGACCTTCGTGAAGGGTGCCGGCAAGATCATCGTTCTGATGAGCATGGTTGTATGGCTCATGGGCGCAATCCCGATGGGGAGCGGCGGAGCCGGTAAGTCATTCGCTGACCCCGAACTTGCCATGGAAGATTCCCTGTACGGCAAGACCGCCCAGATCTTGGAACCGGTATTTGCTCCCACCGGTTTTGGTGAGTGGCATATGACCGGCGCCCTGATGACGGGCTTTGTCGCCAAGGAAACGGTGGTTTCCTCCATCGTCACCTCCTACAACCTTGATCCGGAGGTCGACGGTGGCGATGCCGAAGACAACGGCGAAGATATGGGCGAACTACCGCAGTTGCTGGACGAGTCCCTGACCGCATCGGCGGGTGAGGGGTATCAGAAGCTGGGCGCTTTCGCCTTCCTGGTATTCGTGCTGGCATACACGCCGTGTATGGCGACAGTCGCGGAACAGGCCAAGTTGATAGGCGGCAAGAAGACTACGCTGGCTGTCATTGTGCAGTTGGCGGTTGCCTGGCTGCTAGCGGTGGCTGTCTTCCAGATTGGGCGTCTGTTCATATGACGCCGCGGCTCCTTCCGCTTTACGCTGTTCGACGCCCGAACGCGAGTGGCCGTGCGGCGTCGGACACTTCCCTTCGCTCGTCGACGTCGGAGGTTCCTGTTCGTTCCCGGCTGCCGGAGGCGCGGCCTTCCGGTGCGGCGGAGAATACGTCTAAGCGAGGCATGGTTGCGGTACGGGTGTTGGAGGAACTACGGGCCGGTGGCACCGTTCACGCAATCGCCGTGAAGGTAGGAGTTTCCGAGGTCTTCGTACGAACCATGCTCGACCATTACGACCGCATTGGAATCCTTGACGACGCGCAGTCCTTCTGTTCCTCCGGACTTGGCGCCTGCCATACCACCGCACTCTCAGATGAAGCGCGCGTCCACTGTGCGGGCTGCCCGCTGACCATCTAGGGCTCACGCGGGGCGGATGCAGTTTCGGGGCGGGCGCCTGCCTCGCGGTAGGTGTGGGCGACTCGTGCCGTGAACTGCAAGAAGATGCGCGAGCGAGTACAGTGTACTTACTCAGTAAGTTTGTTGATGGTGGGGTGCGGCGAGTACGTAGCTTAGACGTGGTCAGCGATCACAGCCGGAGCTGCGCTTCCCCTCGTCATCGCGGTGGTGGGGATTGTACGCGGAGCAACCCGAATCGGCGATGCGGGGCCTCGCTTGTGCTGGCGCTGCTCGTGACGACGCTGATGGTTGGCTTCACGGAAGAACTTGCCTTCCATGGTTTTGCACTGACCGAAGCGCGTAAGCAGTAGAGCGAAAAGTGGTCTCTCGTGTTCACCTGAGTGCTTTTCGGCCTTCGGCACCATCCCAAGCTGCTTCTCGGTGCCTCGGCGGTGAAGGTGATCGGACAGGTCCTCATCGCCGGTATCGTTGGAGGCGTGGCACTGTGCTGTGTGCGTCGGTGAACAGGCTCCCTGTGGGTGGTGATTGTGCTACACGGGCTGTGGAATTTTGCCTTGGTGTAGACGCAAGTCTGTTCATATCACCTAGTTCAGGCTACCTAATGTGGGTGGGACCTGTCGCCGACTCGAGACGGCCCCATCACCAGTGCTACTCCTGCGTCATGTGGGCTTACTCCTGCGTCATGCGGGCGTTGTTACTTCTGGGGTGCAGCATTCGCACGATGGGGCGGGTGGCTGTTTTGTTGCCTCCGTGATACACAATGGAGCCGTTTGTGGGCTAACTCTGCGGCTGGCGTATGCGTGGTCGCGCCCTAGAAGTGCCACCGTGGCATATCGGGGCGTTACGGCTCCATACGTTGCGGTGGGGGTTTCCCATGCTGCGGATACCGTTACTGGTGGCGACTGGCTTCCGTGCACAATATGGGCAGGAGGTGCCATGAGTCTAGGTACTGAGGAGCTTGCTGCCCGGCTACGTGAACGCATTCGTGGCGAGGTGGATGCCTCGGCACGGCGGCGCGCGGAATATGCCACCGACGCCTCCAACTATCGAATACCTCCGCAAGTGGTCGTCTTCCCACGCAACGACGACGACGTACGGTGGGTGCTCGCGGTGGCACGTGATGTCGGAGTCCCTGTCACCTCCCGCGGTGGTGGAACGTCGTGCGCCGGTAATGCGATTGGCTCCGGTATTGTCCTCGACTTTTCCCGGTATATGAACCGGGTGTTGGAAATCGATCCTGTGCAGCGCACGGCGCGCGTGCAACCGGGTGTCATCATGACCGACCTGCAGAAGGCTGCCGCGCCGTTTGGTCTGCGCTTCGGTCCTGACCCCTCCACGCAGAATCGCGCCACACTGGGCGGCATGATAGGCAATAACGCCTGCGGTCCACACGCGGTTGCATATGGGCGGACGGCCGATAATGTACTGCGTTTGCGGGGTTTTCTTGCCGATGGAAGCGAGTTGGACACTGCTCGGGGAACGGATGCCATCCCGGGCCTGAATGAACTGGTCGACGCTCATCTTGCCGAGATCCGCACCGATCTGGGGCGCTTCAAACGACAGGTCTCCGGATACTCGCTGGAGCATTTGCTGCCGGAGAATGGTCGTGATCTGGGCCGGTTCCTGGTGGGAAGCGAAGGCACACTCATGATCACCACGGAGGCGACGTTGCGCCTGGTGCCCGTGCCGACTAAGCCCGCGCTAGTTGTGCTGGGCTATCCGGATATGCCGACGGCGGCGGATGACGTGCCCGCCCTCCTCGCATTCGATCCGCTGGCTGTGGAGGGAATGGATGCACGCCTCGTTGATGTTGTGCGCCGTGCGAAGGGTGGCGTGCCGGACCTACCACCCGGCGGCGGCTGGTTGCTCATCGAGATCGGCGCGCGAGAAGGCGAGAGCGAAGCGGAGGTGCTGCGAAGGGCGGAAGGTCTAGCCGCAGCCGCACATACCGCCGCGGTGCGCATCTGCCTTGCTGGACCGGAGGCGACCGCGCTGTGGCGTATTCGAGCTGACGGTGCCGGACTGGGTGGCCGGACGCCCGCCGACGCGCCCGCATGGCCCGGCTGGGAGGACTCCGCCGTGCCACCAGAGCGACTGGGCGCTTATCTGCGGGAGCTGCGAGCCCTCCTTGATGAGATGAACCTCGACGGGCTGATGTACGGCCATTTTGGTGATGGTTGCGTCCATCTGCGCATTGACTTCCCGTTCGAAGGGGATCCTGGACGGCCCGTTTTCCGTAGCTTCATGGAACGTGCGGCGGACCTCGTCGTCGCCCACGGTGGTAGCCTGTCGGGTGAACATGGTGATGGCCGTGCACGTTCGGAAATGTTGCCGCGGATGTACTCACGTGACGTCATGCAACTGTTCTCTGGAGTCAAAGCGCTGTTCGATCCGGAAGGTCTTCTCAATCCGGGTGTTCTCGTTGATCCCGATCCGCTTGACGCGGCGTTGCGCAGACCGGCCGCCAAGTCCATCGGATACGCGGGCGGCTTCCATTTCGAGGAAGACGGCGGAGATTTCACACGTGCCGTCCACCGGTGCACCGGTGTGGGAAACTGCCGGGCTGACCGTTTCGAGCAGGGCTTCTTCATGTGCCCCTCTTATGCCGCGACCGGCAACGAGAAGGATGTAACTCGGGGCCGCGCCAGAGTTTTACAAGAACTCGCGAACGGGGGGTCGCTCGTTCCCGCCTGGGACAGTTCGGAGATTCTCGAGTCCTTGGATCTGTGCCTGGCGTGTAAGGCGTGCTCGCGGGATTGCCCTACGGGAATTGACGTGGCACGTTACCGCAGTGAGGTACTGTTCCGCGCCTACCGCGGGAAGCTTCGACCGCGTACTCACTACACTTTGGGCAGACTACCGTGGCTCACCGCGCTTGTGACCCGAGTCCCCCTCGTGGCACGCATCGCCAATTCGGTGATGGGAATTGCTCCGCTGCGCAGGCTTGGTTTCCGTGCGGTGGGGGTGGATCCGCGCCGAGGCATGCCCGGCTTCGCAACGCGCAGATTCTCCCGCAGCGTCGAGGCGCGGAATCTCGAACGGCGGGAACGGCAGGCCGACTCTCCACCGGAGGGAAGGCTTTCCGGACAACGTTACGTGGTGCTGTGGGCCGATTCGTTCTCGGAGACTCTCGATACGCGCGGAGCTCGGGCGGCGGTAACGTTGCTGCAACGAGCCGGATATACGGTACTATTGCCCGATGCTTCGGCATGTTGCGGGCTGACTTGGATCACGACTGGGCAGCTAGACACGGCAAAGAAGAAGCTGACTCAGCTACTGGAGATCTTGGCACCATTCGCCGCAAGCGGTATTCCGATTGTAGGGGTCGAGCCGTCTTGTACGGCGGTTCTGCGTTCGGATGCTGTTGACCTCCTGCCCGGTGATGCGCGTAGCGTGCTCGTAGCGGGGATGACGTACACGCTGGCGGAACTGTTCACTGCCCCCACCCCGATTGGCCCGGAAAGCCTCGAGCTTCCCGACCTCACCGGCCTGGAGATAATCGCCCAACCGCATTGTCACCACTACTCGGTGATGGGATGGAAAGCCGACGAAGAGCTGCTGCGTCGAACAGGAGCGCAGATCAGAACCGTTAGCGGCTGCTGCGGCCTTGCCGGAAACTTTGGAATGGAGAAAGGGCACTACGAAGTCTCGGTGGCGATTGCGGAGCAGCATCTTCTGCCGACACTGCGGGCGGCATCCTCTCATTCGGTTTTCTTAGCCGACGGCTTTTCCTGCCGGACGCAGGCGCAGCAGCTGGCCGGTGCGCAGGGTGTTCACCTGGCTGAGCTGCTCTGTTACGGTCGAGGTGTTGGACGTCGAACATCGGCATGAAGAGGCCCCCTGTCAGCAGGGGTGCAGACGGGTCGGTGGGAAGCTGTGTTGACTCGGTAACCGGGTCACATACTGCGTATGTACATGTTGTCGGCGCTTGCCAGGGGAACATGGTGGTAGCCGAGTAGCTAATCCGTAGGTGAAGAGGATATACTCGATCAACCAATTGGGTCGTGACTGTACGGACTGCGGGTAGCACATTCACGCAATTCTCTTAGATGGGTGTTACTCGACTTTGCGAATGCGGAGGAACTGAACGGATTCCTGTGCCTGCGCACGCAAGGACGGAAGGTCAAAATCTGATAACGCTCCGCCTGGCGTGGCGTGTTTCCAGCCGTGAGTCGGTTAGGCTTGGTTGGTGCCGAGATCATATTCGGCGGGTGGACGTGCAGAAGGGATTTATCTCATGGCGGTTTTCGCCTTGGAGAATGGGCGGTTGGTTCCTGCCCATCCCGTTGACGCGAGTGGCTCTGCCGTGGTGAAAGAGGCTCTGGCGGCAATCCGTGAGCGAGCCCTTGACCTTATCGAAGCTCCACTGTTTCCCGTGGCCTGGACGAGCGAGCCCGATGTCGGCTCCATCCGGGAGTCCCTCATCGCGCTGGATCCCACCGGTCAGATTGTCACCGTCGAGGTGTTGGAACGGCTGAGCGCCGATGAACTAATGGGGGCGTTGGTACGTGCAGGTCGTCATGCGGATCTGAGTTCGTCTCGACTTGCCTCCTTGTACGCGCCGGGGGCGAAGAAGTTCCCCCGTGATTGGAAGAGCTTCATCGATTCGTGCCCGCCTCACCCTGCTTCCGGTCCACGCTTATTCCTCATCGTTCTCGGGGTCGCCGAAGGTGTACGGCCGGCAATCGATGCGCTGGCAAGCGGGGATGTTGAAGTCCATATTGCTTCTTTGCATCACGCTGGGGCACGTGTGCTTGTGTCGCTCGATAAGGTTCGCCCGCAAATCACCTCGCTGAGCACGGTACTCGGTGCTGCAGCCGGCTCGGGTGGATCACTGATATCGCGGCAGTCCGCCGCGTCTGCCGCTTCGGCAGTTTCTGCACTGTCCGCGCTCTCTGCGGCGTCTACCGCGTCCGCGCCGTCGGCCACATCCGCCGGATCGGTTGCCTCGCCGACATCAGCGGCGACGCCGAGCTCGGCGGCTTCCCCCGCAGCTGCGGCATCACGGGATGAACAGCCCGGGGCTGCTGAGGTTGCCGCACGACGGCGACGAGCCGAACTTCGCGCAAATTCGCATGCTTCCGCTGCACGCGAAGA
This sequence comes from Actinobaculum sp. 352, assembly GCF_003957265.1. Taxonomy (NCBI): domain Bacteria; kingdom Bacillati; phylum Actinomycetota; class Actinomycetes; order Actinomycetales; family Actinomycetaceae; genus Actinobaculum; species Actinobaculum sp. 352. Next base: position 168,869 of record NZ_RQSN01000008.1, read on the forward strand.
GCGGCGGGGCGTCGACACGTCGTCGGAGCTTGATACGGCTGGGAATGGCGACCAAGTCGTTCAGGCAGGCGCCATGCCCATGCCCACATCACCTGTGTGGGCGGGGGGTAGCGGAGCACCGTCGCAAGGTGCGGCTGCCTCGGCAGTAACCGCTGCGTCAGCTAATTCCGCCGTCGGTGGCGAGACGTTCGAATTGGCGGAGCAAACGCCGCGGCGTCGACGTCGGCATTCGCACCGGCTACGTAACCTTATCCGTGGAAACGGTGACGATGAGTCAACGACTGTTCTGTCCCCAGCGGCGTCGGGTAGCGAAGCGGCGGAAGTGGGCCAGTCCCCGTCTTCAACCGTCCAAATGTCGAATGCGACGTCGAATCGTGTGGGCAGGAAGGCCGGTGCTCACGCCGCTGATCGTATAGCCGTGCCTCTCGCGCGACAGGAGTCGGCAGACGTCGCGGTGATCGCTGGCGCAGTGCAGGCCGTCCCGACGCCTCAATCGGCCCAGCTCCGGCAGGAAGCGACGCGTGTGAAGGACGATTCACCGGCCACTCCCATAGATGCTTCCACCGTCGCGTTACCGCCGACTCATGACGACTCATCGGTTGCCGCGACTCTGCAGTATCCAAGCGGCCCCGGTGCCGTGCCAACACGCTTTGGAAGCCAGGAGGAACGGCCCTGGGGCAGTGAGTCGGCACGCCGAGAGCTGCACGCACCGGCTTCGGTAGCTCCGGCGACCTCGGTGGAGATTCCGCTCGTCGCACCGCCGCCGAGCCGGAAGCGACCTGAACCGATGCAAGAGAACGCCAAGCCCGATGCGCTCGTACAGGAAACTGCGGGTGCCTCGCCCGCTGGACCGCCACCGGTCACACCATCGCCTATACAGTCTCGACGGCGTTCAATTCCGATGACGGTCTACGAGCAGTCTTTGCGTGACCAGGCGGAGTCTCGACGCCGCGCCGAGCAGCGTCTGTGGGAGAACTCGGCGCCGAAGCACGAGACCTCGTGGAAGCCGAGCAGTATTTCCGAGTCCTCCGCCGCAGAGGTGTCTTCGAATGCCGTGGAGCGTGCCGCAGAGGAGGATGCTTTTTCTCCGGCGGGGCGGTTGCTGGCCGTGGCACGACGCAATCATGCACCGTTTGCCGTAACGTGGACAGATCAGCGGCGAGGCGTAACGGTGAATGCACGCGTCACTCCGTGGGGGACCATCGTTCTCGCCGGTGGCGAGACGTATACCGATCCGACGCTTGCGGCTCGCGCCGTCTCAGGCGACGTGAACATTAACGGGTGGCGCGTCTGGAAGATTCCCGATGGGCGGAGTCTGGGGGAGATTTAAGCGAACCCGCCCGGCGCGCCTCAGATCGGTGTCTCTGCCGACAGTGCGTACTTCGGATCAAGTAGCGTGAGGAAATCCGTCAGAATCTCAGCAACCTGGTCATTCTCGATGAGGAATCCGTCGTGCCCGTGCCGCGAATGTACCGTAACGACCCCGTTGGAGCCGGGGAGCTTGTCCGCAAGTGTTTGCATGTAATCCGGATAGAACAGCCGGTCAGAGTCCACATCCACCACCAAAGCGGGCATTGTCAGGCGTGCGAGCATGGCATCCGTTCCCCCGCGCCCGCGGCCAATGTCATGGGTGATAAACGCCTGCGTAATCGTCAGGTACGAGTTGGCATCAAAACGCATTGCCAGCTTGTAGGCGTGATAGTCGAAATAGCTGGCAACCGCGTAACGTCCGCCATGCAACGGGTCTTCGCTGCCTTGCGGCAAACGCCCGAACCGGGTGTCTAGTTCCGGCGCGCAGCGGTATGTCAGGTGTGCAATCTCGCGGGCGAGGCCGAGCCCTCGGTGCGGCCCCTGCCCGTCGTCGGCATCGTAGTAGTTCCCTCCGCGCCACTTGGGGTCCTGCATAATCGCCTGTTTCTGAAAGTGTGCGTAGGCGATCTGCTCCGCCGTCGTCGCCGGTCCTGACACCAGAACCGCAATGGCTCCGGTGCGCTCTGGATACGACGCCGCCCACTCCATCACGCGGTTTCCTCCGAACGATGCCCCCGCTATCAGTGCCCATCGCCGCACGCCCAGCCGGTCCGCCAGTTTTGCCTCGGCGGCGCACATATCGCGGATGGTGACTTCGGGAAATCGGGGCCCCCAGGGTCGCCCGTCCGGTGCCGAAGAGGCAGGCCCGGTTGTGCCCTGGCAGCCCCCGAGGACATTGGGACAGACGACGAAGTAATGGTTCGTGTCCAGTGCCTTTCCGGGGCCGACGATCTCATTCCACCAGCCGCTATCGCCGGAGACGGACGTGGCATGTGAATCGCCAGTGAGGGCGTGGCAGAGCAGAACGGCATTGGAAGCGTCCGCGTTCAGTTTCCCCCAGGTTTCGTACGCCATGTACACCGTGGGTAGGCGACCGCCCAGCTCCAACTCCAGTGGTCCCAGGTTCTCGAACTGCCGTTCCTCAGGATCGTCTCCTTCGCGCCATGCCCCCGACGCGGGGATGGCGGTGCGATGAGCGGGGCGGTAACCCGTGTCGAAATCCCCGATGGGCTCCGCGTCGGTCACCGGCTCAAGCGGTGCATGACCAACGAGGAAACGAGGACCTTTGATATCTGCCATGGTGCTTAAACCAACGTTGCGGCTTCCAGGCCGCGGGTCAGGTCGGCGAGGATGTCTCTAATGTCTTCCAGGCCAATGGACAGTCGAACGGTACCGCCACTGATTCCCGCGGCGGCCAGCTCGTCGTCGTTCATCTGGGAATGTGTGGTGGAGGCGGGGTGAATCACCAGTGAGCGGACGTCGCCAATATTGGCGACATTCGAAAATAGCAAGAGAGCGTCGACGAAGGCTTCACCGGCGGCTCGACCACCCTTGAGATCAAAGGTGAAAACCGATCCAGCACCCTTTGGCGCGTACTTCTGGGCTTTCTCGTAGTACGGAGAGGAGACTAACCCCGAATATTGAACGAAAGCCACTTCTTCGCGTTGTGCGAGGAATTCGGCCACCGCAGCGGTATTGCTGAGGTGACGTTCCATGCGCAGCGATAGGGTCTCCAATCCCTGCGCGATCAGGAAAGCGTTGAAAGGTGAGATGACGGCACCGGTATCGCGCAGCAGGGTCGCACGAATACGCGAGACGAATCCGCCTGGTCCTAGATCCCCGAAGACGATCCCGTTGTACGAGTCGTCCGGATCACTGAGCGCGGGGAACTTGCCGTTCCTCCAATCGAAATCACCGCGCTCAATAATGGCCCCGCCCATCGCGGTGCCATGGCCGCCGAGGAACTTGGTGGCGGAATGCACGACGATGTCGGCCCCGTGCTCGAAGGGGCGGACGTTGTACGGCGTGCCGATAGTGTTGTCAACAACGAGCGGTACGGACCAGGCATGCGCTATGTCAGCCAGAGCCTCGATATCGAGGATGTCGCATTTGGGGTTGGGAATCGACTCTCCGTACAGGAGGCGGGTCTTTTCGTTGACGAGTGCGCGCCAGCTTTCGGGATCATCCGGATCCTCGACGAAGCGCGTGGTGATGCCGAGACCTCCCAGTGTGGTTTTCAACAGGTTGTAGGTACCCCCGTAGAGGGAGGGAGAAGCGACGATTTCGTCCCCGGGGCGGGCGAGGTTGAGGATGGTGTAGAACTCCGCCGCCTCTCCGGAGGCGACGAGTAGAGCGGCGGCGCCTCCTTCCAGTGCTGCGAGACGGGTTTCGACGACGCTCTGGGTCGGATTCGCCAGGCGGGTATAAATCGGACCGGGATCGGTCAGAGCGAAACGATTTGCTGCAGCTTGGGCATCAGGGAACACGAACGACGTCGTTTGGTAGATGGGGAGGGCGCGGGAGCCGTAGTCAGAATCAGGCGTCTGCCCGGCATGGATTTGTAGGGTATCGAAGGACCACTCTTGCTCGGTCATGGATATGCTCTCCAAACTGTGGGGAGCGGGCGGCGGACGCGCCGACGTTCATGCTGTGGTCACACGTTGCGTCCCGACCAGCCCGCCTTTCGGTTGTGTGGACAGGGGCTGGTGCGTGCCTCGTGGCACGCTAGTTGGACATTCGCATGAACATGTTTTGAGCATAAGGGGTACGCGCGGGGTCCCCAAATCGGGGTGTGCTGTGCCCGAGATATGAGACCGGGAGGTTCTCTCCGAGGCCGAGGTGACGGTGCTTCGTCTTAAGCTGTACAAAAGTGACCTTGACCACAAATCCGCTCGTGGGAGGGGTGATAAAGGTGTGAATCTTGTGAAATTTGCTCCCGCGTGTTTCATTTTTGACACTTTTGTTATAGGTTCGTAACTGTGACCTTGCGAGGCGCGTCAAGTCTGACACGCCGATCTTGTGGAACTGATGCAAATCCGATGCGCATATCGGGCGTTGCAGAGGTACGGTCCGCAGGGAATCGGCGGGGCGGGCAGGCGCGCGGCGTGCGTCGTGTGATGTGCCGGGAGCCGGTGCATCCGTGGCGCAGGACCGCAGCGGTGTAATGCTGTGCCTTGCTGATGAACAGACCTGTTGGAGGCACGGTGAAGAACCACAAGATCGGGCGCCTGGTGTCGGCTTTCGCGGCGTGCGCATTGGCAAGCAGCGCGCTGGTCCTTCCCGCTGGCGCTGACGACGTGACCGACGACGATATTGCGGCGGCGCAGGCGGCTGAAACATCGACGTCGCAGTCGATCACTGGCATTGAGGGGCGACTTGCGGAGCTGAATGCACAGCGCAACGAGCTGAACATGGCGGCAGCCGAGGCCGAGGCGGCGAATATTGAGGCGCAGCAGGATCTGTCAGACGCGATTACAGAGGCCGTGGACGCTCAAGAAGCCGCGAACGCGGCGCAAGAAGAAGTTGAGGCCGCGCGGTCGGAGTTGGGGCAGATCTCGCAGGCCATGTATCGCGACAGCGCAGCGACCGTGCCTGGTGGGAGCTTCGTTCTTGGAGCCGACTCTTTGAATGAAGCAGCTGAGCAATCGCGTGCCTATGAATTGGTTGGCAATAATACCAACCAGAAGTTCCAACGTTTTGAAGCTCTGCAGACGGTTGCCGAGTCTCTACAGGAGCAGGCGGAGGCGAAGGCGGCCGCAGAGGAAAAAGTTGCAGCGGCTGCGGCCCAGAAGGCTGATGAAGCCGCGCAAGCGGCGGAGGCGGCCGAGCAGGAAATTGCCGCCATCGAATCGGAGCGCGATGACCTCATCAATCAGCTGGCCGAGCAGAAGGGTACTACCGCTGAACTCGAACGCCAGCAGCAGGAGCAGAAGGAGGCCGCGGCCCGTGAGCAGGCTGAGGCAGAGCAGCAGGCGGTAATTGCTGCTGCTCAGGAGGAAGCCGAGCAGCGCGCCAAACAGTCCGCCGCTGCGCAGCCTGCGGCGTCGTCGAATGGCGGCGCTACGACCCAGGCGGCAGCCCCGGCAGCTCCGCAGCCAACCACTCAGCCAGCACCTGCTGCCACCCAGCCCGCAGCAGCACCGGCACCGGCTGTGACGACGCCGACGGCGCAACAGCCCGCGACGAATAGCAATACGGCGTCGAACGGCAACGCGAGTTCATCGAAGTTGGGTAGTTCAGGCTCGGCGTCCACGGCTCCGGCTGCCAGCACATCCGGTGGTTCGCTGCGTTCACAGATCGTTGCCTACGCGCGCCAGTATGTTGGTGTTCCCTACGTGTGGGCCGGTACGACGCCCGCAGGCTGGGACTGTGTTGGTTTCGTCCACTACGTCTTCGGTCATTTCGGATACAACACACCACGGCGCACCGGCAGTAGTGTCGGCCAGTATTGGGGTGGATACACCATCGTTCCGGCCTCGCAAGCCCAGCCCGGTGACATTATGTTTTGGCCCGGCCATGTGGGTATCTACACCGGGAATGGTATGCATATCGCGGCGTGGAACCCGTCGATGGGAACGCAGGAACGTGCCGTTTGGGGCAATCCGGTGTACTTGCGAGTGGTTGGCTGACTCCGTCCGGGGTTAGCACTGCTCGCTCCGGCTGAGCTTGGTCGGCTCTCCGGCAAGGCGGGTCTGAAGGTTGGCGACGCGTCCAACGACTTCCACCAGTTGTAGCTCCCGCCCGAGCTTGGCGCACTCTCCGGACAGGGGAGCACCTGCCAAGCTGCGTAACGCGGCCGTGATGGTGCTGGCAAGGACGATGGACTGCCGATATCCGCAGCGCGATGGCCGCGGATATCGGCCTTCCTCTGGTTTAGTTATCGGATGGCTAAGCTATCGGATCGCTTAGTTATCGGGTTCGGGGATGGGGACCGAGACCCAGTCGCCGCTTGAAGTGGACTCTCGCATCTGGAACTCGGTCAGTTCAAAGTTCGATTCGACTTCGAAAAAAGCCCTGTCCCGCGTGGTAGGCGGTCCTCGTTTCTTTTGGTGCCAGTTTGGCTGCCGGGTTTCGTCGGCCGGGTTATGGGGTGCTGGTTGGTGTGGTGTTGGTGGGTTGTGGGAAGGGGACTTCGGTCCAGGGGGTCTTGTTTTGTGGGTCGCGGCGGTCTTGCATTTCGATGGTGGTGAGTTCGAAGTCGCCTTCGACTTCGTAGAACAGCCAGCCTTCCCCAGACTCGCCGGGGTAGAGTGATGGGACTTTCACGAGGTAGTCGTCTCCGCGGTAACTGACTCCAACATCGAGATAGCGCGGTTCGTGTCGTTTATGTCCGTTGGTGTAGCCGTCGAGTCGTCTTCCGAGCTCGGTGAAGGGGTCGGCTTGTTCGTTGCCGGTGTTGGTGACGCGGAGTTTGATGCCGAGGAACCGGTGGCCCTCGATAACGATGTTGACGGGTGGGTCGTAGGTGGTCAGGTACTCGGTGACGTCAGGCTTGTATTCTAAGACTTCGACGCTCCAGTCTCCGATCTGCGTCACCCCAGACGTCGGCGACGTCGTGCTGGGTTCCGGCGTAGTTGTGATAGGCGTAGGTACTGGGCTGGTCGTACTCGTGCTATTGGTTGTTGGTGTGGGTGTGGTGTGGTGTCTGCCAGCGATCATGACCCCGGCGACTACCACCGCGATCACGATGAGGACGCCAACGAGTGCCCAGGCCCGGCCGGGAAGACCCCGCCGACCAGCGGTAGTGGCGGTGTTCGTACCGTGGGCTGGGGCGGGTGTGTTGCTGGTCGTGGCTGGTGTTCGCGTTTCGTGCGACTGGTGACCGGGGTTCGGGGGTTGTGGTCCGGTCGGTGGTGTGGTCATGTGGGGGTTCTCCTGTCTGGTTTGCTGGTCGTCGTAATTGATTGTTGCAGGTTTGTCTGCATTATGCAGGTCTGGAGTGAAGCGTCCTGGGTTTTGTTCCTACCTGTTTTTGAGAGGATAGGAATATGCCGAAGAAGTATTCGCCGGAGTTTCGGGAGCGGGCGGTCAAGTTGTTGTCTGACCGACTGTCGGAGGATTCCTCGTGTTCCACGTGGCAGGCAGCCAGCCAGAATCGCGGTGAGGTTGGGTATCAGCACGGAGTCACTGCGGCGTTGGTGGGAAGATCGATACAGGTGCACGGCCTGGTCCCACGGGTGAGGAACACGAGGAGATCAAGCGGCTCAAGCGTGAGAATGCTGAGTTGCGACGGGCCAACGAGATTTTGAAGACCGCCTCGGCTTTTTTCGCAGCGGAGCTCGACCGACCGGGACGATGATGATCTCTTATATCGATACGTATAAGGATCGTTTCGGGGCCCGTGCCTATCTGCCGGACACTGAATAATTACCTTGAGGGCGGCTTCATCACCGCCCGGGGCTACCGTGCCGCCAAGGCCCGTCCGCCCAGTGCGAGGAGACGACGAGATCAGCTTCTGGTCGACGAGCTTGGGGCGGATTCACAGTGAGAACTACAGCGCCTACGGGGGCTGTTGAGGGTTTGGTTGGCAGTTTTCCTTCTGATTGTTAGGCCGCGTGGGACGCGGCTGGTTCCAGTGTTGTTTCACTTGCCCAGCGCTCGTTGACGTCTTTTCCTGTGATATGTCCGTTTGATCCAGTGGGTGATCGCGGCCGAGAGCTCGCGGCGGCTGGCCCAGGACCTGCGGTCGAGAACATTCTTTTGCACGAGGGCGAAGAACGATTCCATCGCAACGTTATCCCCACACGC
>NZ_RQSN01000009.1:0-104273 GCF_003957265.1 Actinobaculum sp. 352
TCCTCACCCTCGCCCACCGCCGCATCCTCACCCTATACGCCATGATCCGCGACGGCTCCCTCTACGACCCCCAACCAGCACAGCAACTACCCACCGCCGCTTGACAAACCACATAGGGGCACCCCCCGGCGACGGAGTTGCAGTAATAGCACGTTTTGGCGGGCAACCTCCGGTAAGCGAAGGTCACCGTATCGGTACAGGCGGATGGATCAGTCCCGAGGGCATCGACTACTCGCCGTCCTAAGGACGCTCCCAGTACTTCGATGCCGGTCGCACCTCAACTTATGACCAGGGAAGCATCCTGATTGGCAACGGCGTCGCTTCTGGGGGTGCCCTTATGTGGTTTGTCAAGCGGCAGCGTCCTCAACCTCGCTGACCATCTCCTGACGCGAGTGGCGGGGTGTCTCGGAAGATTGTGAGATATGGAGCATGGGCACCAGCGCGTCCCGCCGCTCGACATTCTGCCACTCAGCGGTGTCAATCAGGTGAGCGAATCAGGCGCCGATTGTGGAATGGGTGCGGTGAACGACCTGTGGATGCTCGGCTCGGCGTTCTAGCTCTCGGAGGAAACATGGTCGGACGATACACAGGTGGTGCCGGAGGAACTTCGTGCCACTGGGCGCGGACTCCACCACGGTGAGGAAGAGACCCGGGCACACTCCAACCGGACTCCGCAGGAGGAGGACGAGTGGAAAACACGAAGGTCGATCCAAGTAAACTGCGCTACCGCCTGGCGGAGAACTGGCGGCAAATGAGAGAGTTACCGTTTTGCGTTGCCGCGAAGCAAGCACGGCCCTCACCTCCCTCCAGCCTGGTACGGAAGTAGCGCGTGTCATACGGCCATGGCAAGGCACTGGCGGGACCTTCGGGGTATCCTGTGATGTGGCCGCGCCCGCTGGGCGCATTACAGCGAGGAGGAAAGTCGCGTGGCGACCACGAATGACCTGAAGAACGGCATGGTGCTTAACATTGACGGACAGCTGTGGAGTGTCGTCGAGTTCCAGCATGTCAAGCCGGGTAAGGGCCCGGCTTTCGTACGTACTAAGCTGAAGAACGTCTTGTCCGGGAAGACCGTTGACCGCACCCTCAACGCGGGGGTCAAGGTCGAAACGGCTACCGTGGACCGTCGCGACATGCAGTATCTTTACAACGACGGCACGGACTTCATCTTCATGGACCTTGAAACCTACGAACAGATTCCGGTGTCCCCAGAAATCGTTGGCGATGCCGCACATTTCCTTCTGGAGAACCAGCAGGCAATTGTTGCCTCCCACGAAGGACAGACACTTTTCGTCGAACTTCCGGCATCGGTAGTGCTAGAAATCACCTACACCGAGCCTGGATTGCAGGGAGACCGCTCGTCGGCCGGAACAAAGCCCGCCACGGTTGAGACAGGCTACGAAATCCAGGTTCCCCTCTTCCTCAATCAGGGTGACAAGGTGAAGGTTGATACCCGCACCGGCGATTACATCTCTCGCGTGACGGACTGATGGCAAAACGGCGGCGGACCGCACGTACCACTCAACGTCATCGTGCCCTCGATGTCATATTTGAGGCTGACGAGAAGGACCTGCTGGAAGAGGAACAACTTCTTCATCTCCTGACCGAGCGTAGGAGTGTTTCCACCGCGCAGACGCCAATCGGCGATTTTGGCGCACAGATTGTGGAGGCGTACGCCAGTCATGCAGACAATATCGATACCATAATCGAAGCGGCGAGCGAGGACTGGGCAATGGCACGTATGAACGTCGTTGATCGCACGATTCTGCGTGCCGGAAGCGCGGAGTTGATGTTCATGGGTACCCCACGCGCCCTCGTCGTCACCGAATGGTCTGCCCTGGCGCGAGAGCTCTCAACGGACCGCTCCGTCGGCTTCGTCATGGGCGTGCTCAACCGGGTCGCCGATATCCGGGCACGAGAACTCGGGCAGGACGATGCCGGAGCTGGCGAGGCGGCTACTCTTGATTCGCGCAGTGGGAAGCAGGATGACTCTGCGGAAGATGCAGTAGCGGACGCGGATGCGTCCGAAGGCATTGGCGGCTCCGCTGCCGCGTCTGCCGAGGCTACAGAGGGCCTTGGCGAGAATATGGACTAGCGGGCCTGATTGCCCGCCATAACTGAATACTAGAACCGGGGTCTGTCTACTGGCTGGCCCGCGTCCTTTAATCACCGTCCCGTGAGGCGGGGAAGGAGAACTCAATGGTTCCGGCACGCACCCACGCGGTGCTTGACGCTGATGATATTTCGCGGTCGCTGCGGCGTATCGCCCATGAAATCCTGGAACGCAACCGCGGCGTCGATAATGTGGTCCTTTTGGGCATTTTGACTCGTGGAGTGCCCCTGGCAAGACGTCTGCACGATATTCTGGCCGATACCGCCGCGCAGGCCGATATTCCCGTCGGTGCACTGGACATCACCATGTACCGCGACGATCTTGCCGCGCAGCCAACTCGCGCACCTCATCCCACCAGCATTCCCGCCAGCGGCATTGATGATAAAACTGTGGTTCTCGTCGACGACGTGCTGTATTCGGGCCGCACAATCCGCGCGGCACTCGAAGCACTTTCCGATCTGGGGCGACCGCGGGCCGTCCAGTTGGCGGTTCTGGTTGATCGTGGTCATCGCGAACTGCCGATCCGCGCCGACTACGTCGGCAAGAACTTGCCAACCTCCCACGATGAGCGCGTCCGAGTTTCGTTGGTGGAGATCGACGGCAACGACGGCGTCCGGATTGAGGAGAACTGACATGCGGCATCTGCTCTCCACACGCGATCTTTCGCGCGACGACGTACTCCTGCTCCTCGACACCGCGGAGGCGATGGCGGCGACTCAGGCGCGGACTATCAAGAAACTACCGGTGCTACGGGGACGGACGGTCGCCACACTCTTCTTCGAGGACTCAACGCGTACCCGGCTCTCCTTTGAGACAGCCGCGAAGCGCCTCTCAATGGATGTCATCTCCTTCTCGGCACGCGGATCGTCGCTCTCCAAGGGCGAATCCCTGAAGGATACCGCTCAGACCATCGTGGCCATGGGTGCGGAGGCGCTTATTGTGAGGCACTCGGCCTCCGGTGCCCCGCAACGTCTTGCCGATACCGACTGGGTGGATGTACCGATTCTCAACGCGGGAGACGGAACACACCAGCATCCCACACAGGCGCTTCTCGATGCTTTTACCTTGCGCCGCCATCTGCATCGGCACGATGATCTGCCTGCACCGGACGGCTCGGGACTCGACGGCGCGCATGTGGCAATCGTCGGGGATATTCTGCATTCTCGAGTGGCCCGCTCCAACGTCGAGCTCATGACCACCCTCGGTGCCCGGGTCACGCTCGTCGCTCCACCCACCCTGCTACCCGTCGGCATGGACGACTGGACCTGCGATGTGGTACTGAGCCTGGATGAGGCTATCACCGCACATCCCGACGCCGTCATGATGCTGCGCGTGCAGCGTGAACGGATGAGTCACGCCGGTGGGGGATTCTTTCCCTCGCCTTTCGAATATCACCGAACTTTTGGCCTGAACTCGCAGCGGCTGGCAGCATTGGGCCCTGACGCCGTCGTCATGCACCCGGGGCCCATGAACCGAGGGCTGGAAATTACGGCAGAAGCTGCGGATTCCGCCCGGTCGGTTGTCACCGAGCAGGTGGCCAACGGAATCTCCGTGCGCATGGCCGCCCTCTACCTTCTTCTGGCGCACGGTGAGGAGATTGCAGCATGAGCCGGTACTTGATCCGAGGCGCCCGCCTCCTGGGCAAGGAAGTCGTTGACATTCTCACGGGTGACGACACGATTGAAGCCGTCGGTGCCGACCTCCCGGTACCAGCAGATGCGATTATTGTCCATGCCGCTGGTCTCATCGCGCTACCCGGTCTGGTGGACCCGCATACGCATTTGCGTGAGCCCGGCCGCGAAGACTCCGAAACCGTACTCACCGGTTCACAGGCGGCCGCCGCCGGCGGCTACACCTGCGTCAACGCAATGGCTAATACGATGCCGGTGCAGGACACCGCCGGTGTCGTCGAACAGGTTCTACGCTTAGGGCGCGAGGCGGGCTACGTTGACGTGCGACCCGTCGGTGCAGTGTCCGCCGGGCTAGCCGGTGAGCATCTCGCCGAACTCGGTGCCATGGCCGAGTCTGCGGCAGCCGTACGCTATTTCTCCGACGACGGCGCCTGTGTAGCAGATCCGGTTCTGATGCGTCGTGCCCTCGAGTACGCCAAGTCTTTCGGCGGTGTTATTGCACAGCACGCCCAAGATCCGCGCCTGACCGAAGGCGCGCAAATGCATGAGGGAGAGATCTCCGCCCAACTCGGTCTGGCCGGTTGGCCCGCCGTCGCTGAGGAATCCATCGTGGCGCGTGATTGCCTCCTCGCACAGCATGTGGGTAGCCGCGTACACATTCTCCACCTGTCTACCAAAGGATCGGTTGATCTCGTCCGCTGGGCCAAATCGGAGGGTATGCCTGTGACGGCCGAGGCCACCCCGCATCATCTGGCCCTTGACCACCGCGAAGCGTGCTCCTACGACCCTCGCTTCAAGGTGAATCCGCCGCTGCGCACGCCGGCCGATATCGAGGCACTACGACGCGGCATTGTCGATGGAACAATCGATGTGATCGGTACGGACCATGCCCCGCATCCCGCCGAGGATAAGGATTGCGAATGGAGCGCCGGCGCGCACGGCATGATCGGATTGGAGACCGCTCTGTCCGTCGTCCAGCAGACCCTCGTAGACACTGGGCTGATCACGTGGTCGGATGTCGCGCGTCTCATGAGCTACACTCCGGCGCAACTGTGCCAGAATCCGGCGCAGGGCAGGCCGATTGCCGTCGGCGAGCCAGCTAACCTCTGCCTGCACGATCCTCGCGCCACTCGCATGATTCGCGCCAATGCGCAGCATTCAAAATCGGCGAACACTCCTTGGGAAGGCCGTGAGCTGCCCGGGCGGATCATGTATACCTTCTATCGGGGCGTCCCAACCGTCTGGGACGGTCAACTACGTGGCCGCGAGGAAATCGCAGCAGAAAGGGAGGCGTGGTGACCACGCAACGCGAGTCGGCCGTCATCGTCCTGGAGGACGGAAGTACATACATCGGTCACGCCTACGCTGCACGCGGACGGACACTGGGAGAGATTGTGTTCTCTACCGGCATGACCGGGTACCAGGAGACATTCACCGACCCTTCCTATCACCGCCAGATCATCGTCATGACGGCGCCGCATATTGGCAACACCGGCATTAACGCCGAGGATCCGGAATCCGCACGTTTCTGGGCCGCCGGAGTCGTATTGCGCGATCCAGCCCGGCGCGCCTCGAATTGGCGTTCCACCGGCGAGTTGGAGGATGCGCTTGCTGCTGCCGGCGTGGTAGGCATCGCCGACGTCGACACGCGCGCCATTACACGCCATCTACGTGAAAAAGGTGTGATGCGCGCCGGGATCTTCTCCGGGGCGGCATTGCCGGATGGGGCTGTTGAAAGGAAAGAGGCAGCCCTCGAGGTGCTGACCGGTATTGTTCGGCAAAGTCCCGAAATGACCGGTGCGGACTTGGCCAGCGAAGTCACCACCCCCGACGCCTATGTTGTGGAACCGGAGGGGGAGGAGCGGGCAACCGTTGTTGCCGTCGATATGGGGATAAAGGCCCGTACCCCCGCACAACTCGCCGCGCGCGGTGCGCGTGTCATCGTCGTTCCCATGACGGTGAGCCTCGCGCAGATCGAGGCGTACAGGCCCGACGGCGTGTTCTTCTCCAACGGTCCCGGGGATCCGCAGGCTGCCGACCAACAGGTCGAATTGCTCCGCGAGGTGCTCGACGCTGGTTACCCCTTCTTCGGCATCTGCTTCGGAAACCAGTTGCTAGGGCGGGCACTCGGCTACGGCACCTACAAACTCGAGTACGGGCACCGCGGAGTCAATCAGCCGGTCTTGGACCGTTCTACCGGCCGGGTGGAAATCACGGCACACAACCACGGGTTCGCCGTCGATGCACCGGTGGAAGACCCATCGCTCTCGCCCTTCGCCGGAGGCAAGTACGGGCGGGTCGAAGTCTCGCATGTCGGCCTGAATGACCAGGTGGTTGAAGGCCTACGCTGCCTTGATATTCCCGCGTTCTCGGTGCAGTACCATCCAGAAGCCGCCGCCGGACCGCATGACGCGTCCTACCTGTTCGACGCCTTTCTCGACCTGATGGTCGCACAACGCGGCAAGACGGAAGATCCCGGAGAAGACGAAACGAAGGCAACGCAAGACAAGGAGAACAACTGATGCCGCGGCGCCTTGATATCACCTCCGTTCTCGTGATCGGCTCCGGTCCGATTGTGATCGGTCAAGCCTGCGAGTTCGACTACTCCGGTACACAGGCCTGCCGGGTGTTGAAGGAGGAGGGGTTGCGCGTCATCCTCGTCAACTCCAATCCGGCCACGATTATGACCGATCCGGAGATGGCGGATGCCACCTATATCGAGCCGATCACCCCGGAGATCGTGGAGAAGGTGATCGCCAAGGAACGGCCAGATGCGTTGCTGCCGACCCTGGGCGGCCAGACGGCTCTGAACACCGCGATGGATTTGGTGCAGCGAGGAGTACTGGACCGCTACGGAGTGGAACTCATCGGCGCGCATGCCGATGCAATCACCAAGGGTGAAGACCGCGATAAATTCAAGGCGGTTGTCGAACGTTGCGGAGCACAGTCCGCCCGCTCGGTGATCTGTCATTCGCTGGATGAATGCCATGACGCGGCATCCGAACTGGGCTACCCGCTTGTTGTGCGTCCCTCCTTCACGATGGGCGGCTTGGGTTCCGGTCTCGCATACGATCAGCAGGACCTCGACCGAATAGCCGGCCAAGGGCTCCATTACTCCGCGACCACAGAAGTACTGCTGGAGGAGTCGATTATCGGCTGGAAGGAGTACGAGCTGGAGATCATGCGCGACCAGGCGGACAACGTCGTCGTCGTGTGCTCCATTGAGAATGTTGATCCGGTGGGTGTGCATACGGGGGACTCGGTCACCGTAGCTCCGGCGCTGACACTTACGGATCGCGAATACCAGCGCCTGCGTGACATTGGTATCGCAATCATCCGCGAAGTCGGCGTCGACACTGGTGGGTGCAACATCCAGTTCGCCGTCGAACCGGAGACCGGCCGGGTGATTGTTATCGAAATGAACCCCCGCGTATCGCGTTCTTCCGCCCTTGCTTCAAAGGCAACAGGGTTCCCCATCGCAAAGATCGCCGCTCGGCTGGCAATCGGATACACGCTGGATGAGATTCCCAACGACATTACCGAGTCCACGCCGGCGTCCTTTGAACCGACCCTCGATTACGTCGTGGTGAAAGTGCCGCGTTTCGCCTTCGAGAAGTTCCCCGATGCCGACCCCACGCTGACAACCACCATGAAGTCGGTGGGCGAAGCGATGGCCCTTGGGCGGAACTTCACCGAAGCCCTACAAAAGGCCATGCGCTCCATCGATAAGAAGGGCACTGTCTTCCATTGGGATGGCACTCCTGCCACTGGCGAAGTTCTCGCGCGGCTTATTCGCGACTGTGCTACACCGACCGAGGACCGGTTGATCCAGGTCCAACAGGCACTACGCGCC
This sequence comes from Actinobaculum sp. 352, assembly GCF_003957265.1. Lineage (NCBI taxonomy): Bacteria > Bacillati > Actinomycetota > Actinomycetes > Actinomycetales > Actinomycetaceae > Actinobaculum > Actinobaculum sp. 352. Next base: position 7,598 of record NZ_RQSN01000009.1, read on the forward strand.
GGTGCGAGCATTGACGAGCTATATGCGGCAACCGGTATCGACCCCTGGTTCTTGGACCAGATCAGCCTCATTAACGAGGTGGCAGAGCTTGTAGCCGTTGAGGAGTCCCTCCGTCCTGCCACGCTGCGAGAGGCGAAGAGGCATGGTTTCTCCGATGCGCAAATCGGCAGGATTCGCGGCATTTCCGAGGAGGCGGCGCGGCAGATTCGCTGGGCGTACGGCCTCCACCCGGTGTATAAGACGGTGGACACCTGCGCGGCTGAATTCGCTGCGCGTACGCCGTACCATTACTCCAGCTACGACGAGGAGACGGAGGTCAGCCCGCGGCAGCGCCCGGCAATCATCATTCTCGGTTCCGGGCCCAATCGTATTGGCCAGGGCATTGAGTTTGACTACTCCTGCGTCCACGCCACGCAGACGTTGGCTTCCGAGTACGAGACCATCATGGTCAACTGCAATCCGGAGACGGTTTCAACAGATTACGATATCTCCAACCGCTTGTATTTCGAACCGCTGACGCTGGAAGATGTCCTAGAAGTCTATAAGGCCGAATGCGCGGCAGGTCCGGTGTACGGCATGATCGTTCAATTGGGCGGCCAGACGCCTCTCTCGCTCGCTGCCGCACTGGAGGCCGCCGGAGTCCCGATTATCGGTACTTCGCCCGGTGCCATTGACGCGGCGGAGGATCGTGCGCTTTTCGGCGGTGTGCTCGCCCAGGCAGGTCTGCGCGCGCCTGACTACGGCACGGCCACGAACGACGATCAGACGCTGGAGATTGCGAAGCGTATCGGCTATCCGGTTCTTGTGCGGCCGTCGTACGTGCTTGGCGGACGTGGCATGGAAGTCGTCTACTCGGAAGAACAGCTGCGAAACTACCTGGACCGGCACGAAACTGCGCGAACTGACGCCTCACGTGTCAACGCACCGCTGCTTGTGGACCGCTTCCTCGACGCCGCCACCGAAATCGATGTAGATGCGCTATTTGACGGTGAGGAGCTATTCCTCGGCGGGGTCATGGAGCATATCGAGGAATGTGGTATCCACTCCGGCGATTCCGCCTGTGTGCTACCTGCAGTCACACTCTCGCAACACATTATCGACCGTATCCGTAAGGCATCCGAAGCTATTGCACGCGGCGTGGGCGTGCGCGGGCTGTTGAATATTCAGTTTGGGTTGATGAATGACATCCTCTATGTCATTGAGGCCAATCCACGCGCCTCCCGCACCGTTCCCTTTGTTTCAAAGGCCACAGGTGTACCTCTGGCACGTGCGGCGGCGTGGGTGATGGCGGGGAGATCGATCACTGAGCTCCGGCGGCTCGGATTGCTGCCGGAACACGATGCCAGTGTCATGGACGTTGATTCCAGTGTGGCTGTAAAAGAGGTGGTTCTTCCCTTCAAGCGTTTTACTACCCGCGATGGCCGCGTCGTCGATACGGTTCTCGGCCCGGAAATGCGTTCTACCGGCGAGGTGATGGGGTACGCCGATACCTTCCCAACTGCCTTTGCGAAGTCGCAGGAGGGAGCCTACGGCGGCCTACCGGATTCGGGTACGGTGTTCATCTCCGTCGCTGACCATGACAAGGGCTCCATCATCTTCCCCGTACTGCAAATGGTAGACCTCGGTTTCCAGGTTGTGGCCACCACCGGAACCGCCGCCGTGCTACGCCGCTACGGCGTGCCGGCCGCCGTGGTGCGAAAACAGTCAGAGGGGCGCGGCCCCGATGGTAGTCCGACAATCGTCGATCTCATCACCTCCGGTGACATCGATATGGTGGTCAACACCCCGAACACGCCTGGGGCGCGGCGTGATGGGTATTCCATCCGCGCTGCCACGACGGCGGCGGATAAGCCGATTATCACGACGGTGCAGGAGTTTGCCGCGGCAGTGCAGGGAATTGCCGCCCGCCGGAAGAGGAGTTTCGCCGTGAAATCCCTGCAGAACTACGATCAGGAACGCGAGGAGCGCCTGGTATGACGGCTGATCACCGTGCGGAAATGGCGGACTTCGGCGTGCGCCTCGGTCAACGTATGCGCGAACGAGGTCCGCTGTGCGTGGGCATCGATCCGCACGCCAGTCTCTTGGAACGATGGGATTTGCCTGACACTCCGGTCGGCCTGCGCGAATTCTCTTTACGCACCATCGATGCGCTCGGTGATTACGTTGCCGCGTTTAAGCCGCAGTCGGCGTTCTACGAACGACACGGGGCACAGGGAGTTGCGGTTCTGGAGGAGGTACTACAGGCTGCGCGGGCCGTCGGCGTACCGACGATTCTCGACGTTAAACGCGGCGATATCGGTTCCACCATGGACGCCTACGCGGACGCCTACCTCGAAGGGTCATTACGTGCCGATGCCCTCACTGTGTCTCCCTATTTGGGACCGGCTTCATTGAAGAAGACGGCGTATCGAGCCGCATCACGCGGGAGGGGACTCTTTGTACTCGCGCTGACTTCAAATCCCGAAGGAGCCATCGTTCAGCACGCCGGCGATGGTCGCGAATCGGTGGCGAGAACCGTCGTCGACATGGTGGCTCGGTGGGATCGGGAGCTGTGTCCGGCCGGAATCGGACCGGTCGGAATCGTCATTGGCGCAACCATCGCCGACGCGGCGCGTCAGCTCCGTATCGAGCTCGCCGACTTTCCCGGCTTGATTCTCGCTCCCGGTGTCGGCGCGCAGGGCGCCGGTGGGAGCGAACTACGTGCGGTCTTCGGCGCATCCAATCCACGTGTTCTGGCATCGGCATCACGCTCGGTGCTCGCAGGAGGACCGGATGCCAACGGGCTACGAGAAGCGTTCATGGATGTGTTAACGGATATCGAGGTTGTGGACTGACCGCGAGGTACAGACACATTCTCTTCGGCTGGTTACGTTATCGTAACCAGTTCTTTGCAACTATGTTCACAATTGGATGCACATTATTTCTGACGTATCTTTCAGGTTTTTTCGCGCTCACCAAGTCGCACCGCGATGACCTGCGAAGATATTCGCGACGGCGTCGGCTTTTTTCCTAACGCGCAGAAACACGCGAAAACGCGCAAAAAGTGGGTTATAAAGGCCTTACCGCAGGTGCTTCTGCGGGGTAGGACATCAAGGAGACCGAGATGGCACTTCCCAAGCTTACTGATGAGCAGCGCGCAGCTGCTCTCGAACAGGCGACTGCCGCACGCCAGCGCCGCGCCGAGGTTAAGCGTAATGTTAAAGCGGGTAAGATGACGATTCCGGAAGTTATAGAACTCTCCGCCTCGGAGCCTGTGTTAGGCAAGATTCGGGTTTCGGCCCTTATCGCTTCTTTGCCGGGTGTTGGTACCGCGAAGGCGAAACAGGTCATGGACGAACTGAGCATTTCTGAGTCCCGGCGCATCGCTGGACTCGGACGTCATCAACGGGAGGCTCTTATCAAGCGGTTCAGTTGACCGAACCATGCATGAATTCCGCGGCGTCCCGCGATCATGGCACTATTGAGGCATGGGTGCTTCAGATGGCGGCGCTTCGACCGCGGTGATTCCGTATGTGGTGGCGGGCCCTTCCGGGGTGGGCAAGGGCACGGTTATTCGCGATCTCCTTGCGAGGGCGCCGCAGTGTTGGCTTTCGGTCTCCGCGACAACTAGACAGCCTCGGCCCGGAGAACGGGAAGGCATTGACTATCACTTCGTTTCCGACGCGGAGTTCGACCGTCTCATCGACTCCGGCGAAATGCTGGAATGGGCTATCGTCCACGGCCGGAATCGTTACGGCACGCCGCGGCAGCCTGTGGTTGACATGCTCGCGCGGGGCCGGATCCCTATTCTAGAAGTTGACCTGGATGGAGCACGGCAGATCCGGCGTTCGTGGCCAGATGTCGAACAGATCTTTGTCGACGCACCGTCGTGGGAAGAACTTGTCCACCGCCTCAGGGGGCGTGGTACCGAAGATGCGGCGGAGCAAGAGCGCCGCCTGGAAACCGCGCGTGTTGAACGTGCGGCCCGCGACGAATTCGATCACGTCGTTATCAACGATTCCGTGTCGGGTGCCACGGACCAGCTACTTCGCATCATGGGGCTCGGGCAGTAGAATCTATAGCTGCACATAAGGAGAGGAATAACATGTTCGGTACCGTTCCCGAGCCCGAGGGCATCACGAACCCGCCCATTGACGAGTTGCTTGAGAAAGTCGACTCGAAGTACGCGCTAGCCGTGTATGCCGCGCAGCGTGCGCGTCAAATCAATTCCTACCGCCAGGAGATGACACGCGGGGATGGCAACATCAGTCATTTCGGACCACTTGTTGAAGCAGGTCCGGAGGATAAACCACTGTCGGTCGCTCTGCGAGAGATTGTCGCCGAGAAGATCGAGTGGGGAACTGAGTCCGAGTGAGCGAATCTCGGGCCGCCCGGGGGGACGGCCCGCATCATGTGATCGTCGGCGTCACGGCGGGCATTGCTGCCTATAAGAGTTGTACGCTGGTCAGGCTGTTGAAGAAGTCGGGTCTCGACGTCACGGTGGTCCCAACCCCGGCCTCGCTTGATATGGTTGGCCGAACCACGTGGGAGGCACTCAGCGGCCGGAAGGTTCACACCTTGGTCACCGAGAACGCGGCAGGCGTGGAGCACGTCAGTCTCGCCCGGAGTGCAGATCTGGTGGTCGTGGCACCCGCCAGCGCGAATACAATCGCCAAGGTCCGGGCCGGAACGGCGGACAACCTCTTGACGGCGACCTTACTAACGGCGACGTGCCCGGTTATGCTCGTGCCGACTATGCATAGCGAAATGTGGTTGAATCCGGCGACACAAGACAACGTGGCAACATTGCGCCGACGCGGTATTGAAGTCGTCGAGCCCGCCGTCGGACAACTGACCGGTCCCGACTCCGGACCCGGGCGAATGCCGGAGCCGGAGGAGATCGCGCAGCTCGTCCAGGCACGACTAGCCGGTGTTCCGCGCGACCTCACGGGCCTGAAGATAGCAATCAGCGCCGGCGGAACGCATGAGGCCATCGATCCGGTTCGCTTCATCGGCAATCGGTCCACCGGTATATTCGGCGCGGAGATAGCAGCTGCGGCGACACAGCGAGGTGCCGATGTGACCCTGGTGGCCGCGAATGTAACCTCCGAGGTGTTGGCCCGCGTGCCCGGCGCCCGCATCGTTCCTGTTGTCTCGGCGGCGCAGCTTCGAGAGTCGATGCATGCGGCCGCACGTGATGCCGACATCCTCATCATGGCCGCTGCCGTGGCCGATTACCGGCCTGACCGTACGGCCGACGCGAAAATCAAGAAAACCGAAACGGGGCTTACCCTCACTTTGGTCGAAAACTCCGATATCCTCGCCGAGCTCGCCCACCAGCGGCACAGGGAACGGCAGATGATCGTCGGGTTCGCCGCCGAAACAGGGGATGGCGAGCACGACGTGCTGCAGTACGGACGTGACAAGGCTCGCCGCAAAGGGGCAGATCTCATGGTCATCAACGAGGTCGGTACTGATCGCGGCTTCGGTCCGGTTAATACCACGGTGACGATTGTCGACCGCGACGGCAATATCCTCGGTACCGCCTCAGGAACCAAATCGGCGATGTCTCGCCATTTACTCGACGCCATTGTCGCCTGGCGCGAACGCCCCTAAGCGTCCACTTCACGACGCCACCCACCACCACCGCTACAAGGAGAACTACATGCCGATGCCATTCACCTCGGAATCCGTTACCGAAGGACATCCGGACAAGGTGTGTGACAGAATCTCCGACGCCATTCTTGATGCCATGCTGACAGACGATGCACAGTCCCGTGTAGCTGTGGAAACGATGGCCACGACTGGCCTTATTCACGTGGCAGGCGAAGTCACCACAGAGTCCTATGTGGAGATTCCTGCTCTGGTGCGTGAGACCATCCGGACGATTGGCTACACATCATCCGACGTGGGCTTTGATGGCAGCTCCTGTGGTGTCACTCTGTCAATCGGCCAGCAGTCTCCGGATATCGCCGATGGCGTGGATACGTCGCTGGAGAAGCGTGAGAAAGGAGTCGGACTGGATCGCTTTGACGGCCAGGGGGCCGGTGACCAGGGCCTTATGTTCGGCTACGCCTGCCGTGAAACTCGCACCTTGATGCCTGCACCTATACAATTGGCGCACCGCCTGGCCGAACGCCTCACCCACGTCCGCAAGGACGGTGTCGTACCGGGCCTACGCCCGGACGGAAAGACGCAGGTGACCATCGAATACGACGGCGACCACCCTGTCGCCCTGACCACGGTGGTCATTTCCACTCAGCATGCTCCGGAGATCGAACACGGATGGCTGGAAGGCACACTGCGCACCCACGTGCTGGAGCCGGTGCTGGAAGACGAGAATCTTCACCTGGACACCGCGGGGCTTCGCCTCCTGGTCAATCCGTCGGGAAGGTTTGTGATTGGTGGGCCGATGGGTGATGCGGGGTTGACCGGGCGCAAGATCATCGTCGATACCTACGGCGGTATGGCACGGCACGGCGGCGGTGCGTTTTCCGGGAAAGACCCATCGAAAGTCGACCGCTCTGCCGCGTACGCGGCTCGGTGGGTGGCGAAAAATGTGGTGGCTGCGGGGCTGGCGTCACGTTGTGAATTGCAGGTGGCATACGCGATTGGACGTGCCCGGCCGGTTTCGGTACGCGTCGAGACCTTCGGCACGGAAACAGAGCCCGTGGATCGGATCGAGAATGCGATCCATAAGGTATTCGATCTGCGTCCGGCTGCCATCATAGAGCAGCTTGATCTGAAACGCCCGATTTATCAAGAGACTGCGGCGTACGGTCATTTCGGCCGCGAGCTTCCTGATTTCACCTGGGAGAGGACGGATCGGGTTGAGGATCTGCTCCGCGCCTTGTAAGTGCTTTTGGAACGGAAGCACAACGACTACGTGCCGTGCGAGGCCACTGCATGAGCAGAGACCAACCTGAAATGTGACGGAGCCACGTGGTGAAATAACACTATGGAAAGGAATCCACAGTACGGTGCGTCAGCCGAATCGGTTAGCGGCCAGGCGCGCCTTGATTCCTTGCAGGCTTTGCCTGGGCTGACCGAACTCCCCGGGCTCGGCACCGTGCCAGCGGCACAGGAACAGGGCGTGTTGCTTCCTATCCCCATCACACAACGCGAAATCACCGGGTCGGCGCCCGATCCTGTGGCGCATGTCCACCTTGAGTTGCAACAGCCCCATCTTGACCGTGTCTTTGACTACCTGATCCCGGAACGGTTCGCCGATACGGCACGGGTAGGGGTCCGTGTCACCGTGGATATCGCAGGGCGGCAGGCCTCCGGTTTTATCGTCGCACGTGATTCAGTCACGACGACGGCGAGTCGACTGCGTCCGTTGCGGCGCGTGGTGTCACCGGTGCCCGTATTATGCCCGGAGGTGTACGAGGTTGCCCAACAGGTTGCGAAATCGCACGCTGCACCAACAGCGGACGTCCTTCGTCTGGCTGTTCCGCAGCGTCATGCGCGGTCTGAACGCGCTTACCTTCAGGAGCACGGGCCGATAACGCGGGATGCCCTGCAGGTCATGAACAGTCGGCAGGGAGAAGAGCAGGCCCCGAGCGGCGAGGCATCCGAGGAGGCTCCTTTTCACGCATATGATGCGGAAGGGGCCGCGCGCGGCGCATCATCAGACTCCGCGTGGAGTTCCTATCGCGGTGGTAATGCGTTTCTCAACCATCTGCGGCACGGTGCACCACATGCGGTGTGCTGTGCGCTTCCCGGACGAGCAGGAGGATCGGAGGCGCTGGCCACCGCGATCAGTGAAGTTCGACGCGGGGGCCGCGGGGTCCTGGTCATTGCACCAACTACGCGGCATGCGGAGCGCCTAGCCATCACCTTGCGGCAACTGCTACAAGAAGACGTAGCTCTTGTGTCGGGGGAGGACGCCTCACAGCAGCGCTACGGCACCTTCCTGCGGATTCTTGGCGGGCAGGCCCGGATCGTTGTCGGCACTCGCGCAGCCGTGTGGGCGCCGGTTCTGAATCTTGGTATGTGCGTCGTCGTCGACGACGCGGCAGAGCCTCTGCGCGAGGTCCGCTCGCCGTACTACCACGTTCGCAGTGTGCTCACCGCCCGCGCACAGGCCGCACATGCAGCATTGCTCGTGTTCTCGCCCTACGTCAGTGAGGAATCAGCTGCTCTGGTGGGCTCCGGGCAGGCGGTGGCCCTGGAAGGAACCCCACAGGCCATTCGCTCCTGTCTGCCGCGTGTCAGCGCTGCGGAGCAGTGGGAACGGGAGCGAACACCGTGGTCGCGCATCCCGGACTCCGTCTTCAGGCTAGTTCGAGAAGCGTTGACACGGGGCCCTGTACTCATGGTCGTCCCGCGTGCAGGCTATGTGCCCATCGTCGCGTGCGCCGTCTGCCATACGCATGCGGATTGCCCGCAGTGTTCTGGCGCGTTGTCCATCGCACAGGCACAGGAGGCACCACGATGCTCCCGATGCGGCTGGAAGGCGCAGGCATGGCGTTGTTCCCGCTGCGGCAGCGCCCAGCTGCGTGCGGTACGCATCGGCTCGCATCGCACCGCGGAAGAGATCGGACGGGCATTTCCCGGCATCGGAATCGTGCTTTCTGGCGCTCATGCACCAGACGGAATCATCGCTTCGGTGAATGAACGCCCGCGTCTCGTTGTTGCCACGCCGGATGCGGAGCCAGAAGCAGCGGGAGGATTTGCTGCGGCCGTCGTGCTTGATTCCCGTTTCCTCCAGGGGCAGGGACTCGACGCGCAGACGCAATTTCTGCGTCGTATGGCGCGTGTCATCATCCGTGTGCGGTCGGCTCGCCAAGGAGGGCATGTGATTCTGGCCGGAGGTGCAGACCCGGCGATCACTCGCGTACTCGCCGAATGGCAACATAGACTGCGTGCTGGCGATGCTATACAAGAACGCGAAACGTTGCGGCTACCTCCTGCCAGCCGCTGGTTCGGGATTTCCGGAGCGCCACGGGACGTACGGAAGTTCCTCGCCCTAGCACAGGTAACGCTCTGGCGGGAGGAAGGCAACACGCCAGCCGAGGCTGCGGCTCCGGGAGAGGAGATTCCAGTTGACGCGCTACTTGTCGGCGGCGTGCACCGCCTCGCCGGGGGCGTTGAACTATTGGGACCAGTCCCGGCACGGCGGATGGGAGAAGTGACGGTCTACTTGCGTCAGTCCCGTACCCGCGCCGATTTGCTTGCAGCCAGCGTACGACGCAGCTATCGCGAATACACGGCGTCCTCCCTGGGATCCCCGTTGCGCATTGAAGCCGATCCCTCTTTGTAGTCGGCGCTGCAGACGCCCCGTATAGCCGGTACTTCACGCTCCCTTCACATCCATGCCCCCGGCGCTAGCGATAGCCGCGCGGCCGCGATGGTTCAGCACTGCGTTTGAAACCCTCATCGCACTTAGACGGTACAATCGGCGCGTGCGCATTATCTTTGCCGGTACCCCCGAGACAGCCGTTCCTTCGCTTAGTCGCCTCATCGCGGCCGGACACGACGTGCTGGCGGTACTCACCCGTGCTCCTGCCCCCAGGGGACGGAAGCGAACGCTGCACCCATCAGCGGCGCACGAGGCGGCGACAGCACTCGGCATCCCCGTGCTGACACCGCGCAGCCTGCGCGATGCGGATATCGGCAAGACAATTCGCGAGTTAGCGCCCGACGCGGTCGCCGTCGTCGCCTATGGCTTACTGGTACCTGCGGACCTGCTGTCAGTTCCGCGTAAGGGCTGGATCAACCTTCATTTTTCCTTACTTCCGGAATGGCGTGGAGCTGCCCCGGTTCAGTACGCCATCGCTGCCGGACAAGAGGGGACCGGCGCCTCCACCTTTCTTCTGGAGGAAGGACTCGACACCGGACCGGTATTCAAGACTCTTAGCGAGACTATCCGGCCCGACGACACATCCGGTACGTTACTTGAGCGACTTGCCCATTCCGGTGCCGATCTGTTGGTCGAAACATTCGCGGCGCTGGAGGACGGTTCCGCTATAGCGACACCACAGCGCGGCGAGCCCTCCTATGCTCCCGCTCTCAGTTCTGCGGATGCTCGAGTTGATTGGAAGCAGAGCGCGCAACAGATCGAAAGCATGATCCGCGGATACACGCCCGCACCGGGACCCTGGACCGTGCTCGGGGACCTGCGGATTAAACTCGGACCGGTTACGCCGGTACCGGGAACAACGGATCTCGTCCCCGGACAGTTGCGGGAGGACCTGGTGGGTACCGGTAGCTACGCCGTGCGCTTGGGAACGGTTGCCCCCGCAGGTAAACGGCCGATGGCGGCAACTGACTGGCTACGCGGCGCGCACTTGTCTCCTTCCGCAGGATTTGAGGTACTAGCATGACGGAACGCCCAAGTGGATGGCATCCCGGACGGAAATGGACAGACCCGGCCCGCCAGGTTGCTTACGACGTGCTACGCGCAGTGGATGAGGACGGAGCCTATGCGAACCTCGCCCTACCGCAGGAGCTGCGTCGCGCTCGGCTGGGACGCCTTGACGCGGCATTCGCCACGAATCTGTGCTACGGCACATTGCGCATGCGCGGACGTTGGGATGCGATTATCGGCCGTTGTTCGCAAGGGCGCCGCATTTACGATATCGATCCCGAACTCCTTGATGTGCTTCGGCTTGGATGCCAGCAGCTGCTTGGACTGGGCACGCCGCCACATGCCGCCATCCACGAGACCGTCACTCTTGCCCGCAATGAATTCGGGCAGGGCGCGGCAGGCTTCGTAAACGCCGTGCTACGCCGAATCAGCGAACGGGCAGATCGGTGGGAGGAGATCCTGCGCTCCAGCACTGCATCCGAGGAAGAGTTCCTCGCTGTGTGGCATTCGCATCCCCGCTGGATTGTGGAGGAGCTGGCGCAGGCACTGCCTGTTCATGGACGCGATACGGGCGATCTGCCGCAGGTTCTGGAGGCCGACAACGAGCCGGCGAAGGTGGCTCTAGTGGCGCGCGAGATCAGCGCCGAACAGCTTGCGGAGAAGATCGCCCGGGCAAGAATGGACAGCGCCCCCGGCGTATTGATGCCCAGCGCGCGGCTGCTGACAGCGGGAGATCCGCATCGCCTATGGGCTGTGCAGGACGGGCAGGCCGGGGTCCAGGACGAGGGAAGCCAACTCATTGCTGCGCTACTGGCACATGCGCCATTGCATGGACCAGACGAGTTGTGGCTTGACATGTGTGCCGGACCAGGTGGGAAGACGGCGACTCTCGCCTCCTACGCCGCGCAGCGGGGAGCTCGTATTCACGCCAATGAGATTCAGGAACACCGGCTTGACCTAGTCATGAATGCCGTCGAGCCTTGGTCCGATCTGGTCGATTTGCGGCTCGGTGACGGACGCGACCTGGCAGCGCAAGAGCCAGGCGTTTACGACCGCATCCTGGTGGACGCCCCCTGCACCGGCGTCGGCGCGTTGCGACGTCGGCCCGAGTCTCGCTGGCGAGAGCGCAGCCTTGACGAGCTCACGTCGCTACAGGGCGAATTACTTGCTGCGGCCTTTGCGGCCCTGCGGCCCGGCGGATCGCTCGTCTACTCCACCTGCTCTCCGCTGCGTGCCGAAACACGCGATATCGTTGCGTCCTTCCTTAACCATCATGCGGATGCCGAACTTATCGATGCTGCTCCCATTGCCTCGCGTTGCGCAATACGAGAAGTGGAGAGTTACGACAAGATGATCCAGCTGTGGCCGGATATAGATCAGACTGACGCGATGTTCATGGCTCTGATCACCAAGAAGTAGACAGCGGCACGGCATTTGCCCCCTTCCGGGCCACCGTGCCCGTGTAGGCTTGGCGCATGAGCGTTGTTATTTCCCCGTCCATTCTCAATTGCGATTTTGCCCATCTCGGCGATGAACTTGCGAAGATAGCCAATGCCGACTACGCACATGTAGATGTGATGGACAACCACTTCGTGCCGAACCTGGCTCTCGGCCTGCCCGTGGCCGAAGCCGCCGTCACCGCCAGTCCAATACCGGTGGATGCGCACCTGATGATCGAAGACCCGGACCGTTGGGCGCCGGCCTACGCCGAGATCGGTTGCGCTTCGGTGACCTTCCACGCTGAAGCGGCCGCCGCACCGATTCGGCTTGCCCGCGAGCTCCACGCCCAGGGCACTCGGGTGGGCCTGGCATTGCGCCCGGCCTCCGCAATCGAGCCGTATATCGATATACTCTCCGAGTTCGACATGATTCTCATCATGACCGTCGAGCCGGGTTTCGGTGGACAGTCATTCCTCGAGTCGATGATGCCGAAGGTTGCCCGCACCCGCGCGGCCATCGAGAATGCAGGCCTGGAAACGTGGGTGCAGGTCGACGGCGGAATCTCCCGTGCAACTATCACTCAGGCCGCCGAAGCCGGAGCGAATAACTTCGTGGCGGGGTCCGCCGTGTATCGAGCCGACGATGCGTACACCGAAGTGGAGGAATTACGACGCCTGGCCCGCGAAGCCTCGCATACACACTGATCTGGGCGGCTCCGGTCTCGTAAAGCAACTGCGCGTCGAACCTCGCGAATCTCGCATTGAGTATTTCGGGTCCCGCGACCCAGTGGCTCTCTTACCTGCACCAGTACCGCAGTCGGAATTGGCCCATGTACCATACTGTGCAATAATCGCCCTGAACACAAACGTGCTCCGGGGTCAGTGGAAATCTGAACCGGCGGTGACAGTCCGCGACCCGCGCAAGCGGTTGACAGGGTGGAATTCCCTGACCGACGGTTAAAGTCCGGATGGGAGGCGCACGAATCGCGGCTATGTGCCAGCATGACCTTCGTCCGTTCTCTCCGCCCTGCTGCAGGATGGGAAGGTACGCCGGATGGGTTTAAGGCGAGGGTGGCTCCCGCCGCTGGAATTCGGGCTAGCGCTACTCGCATTATGGTGGGCGTCGTCCACTTTCGCGCTTGTCGATCAGCATTTTCTTCCCACCCCGCAGGCCGCCGTTTCTCGTCTGCTCTCCGGCCTGAAATCGGGATACTTGTGGCGTGCGCTGCTGGTGACCCTCGAGGAGGCCATGGCAGGCTGCATGATTGCCGCGGCCGTGGGTATTCCACTGGGGTATGCCATCGCCAAGTCGCGCGTCTTCTCGCGCATATCGCAGCCCTATCTCGCCGCTTCACAGGCGATTCCCGCAGTGGCCATCGCTCCGCTATTGACCATCTGGATCGGACACGGCCTTGCTTCCGTGGTGGTTCTGTGCACGATTATGGTTGCCTTCCCAATCGCGGTGTCTACATCGGTCGGCGTGCGGCAGATCGACCCGGAGATTATCGGGGCAGCCCGGCTCGACGGTGCCGCGGGTCTGACACTCATTCGACGTATTGAGGTACCGCTGGCCGCACCGACAATTCTCTCCGGTATCAGAACCGGCTTTACGCTGTCAATCACCGGTGCGATTGTCGGAGAAATGGTGATGGGAGGTGAGGGGCTAGGCCTCCTGCTCGGTACGGCACAACAATCCTCGGATGTAAAGGGACTTTTTGCCATCATCATCCTGTTGGCCATCAGCGCGGTATCAATCTATGGCATGTTGCTGCTGGTGGAGCGTAGAGCAAATTACCTCATCAGTTAGACGCGGCATCCTGGGTGACTGCCGCATGGGCCCTCGACTCCGCCGTAGCGAACCTTAACCCGCCGACGGGAGACCTGCCGACCGGAATCGACTCCGCCCCTTCCGGCGAGCTCGGCCATCGCCGTCGGACAATCACATCTTCCCCACATACTAGAAACGAGTTAGCAGTGAAGAAACAGATCCTCGCCCTCATGACCGCCTGCCTCTTGGCACTCAGTGCCTGCTCAGGCAGCAGCGATGCAGCGTCCACCGGCCAAAGACAGGCCACGTACACCATTGGCCTGACGTATGTGCCGGACGTTCAATTCGCTCCCTTCTACGTCGCCGCCGAGCAGGGATATTTCGACGATGCCGGTGTGGACGTCACCGTGCGCAATCACGGCGCACAGGAATCGCTCCTGGGCGCACTGCAGTCGGGCGACGAGGATATCGTTTTTGCCGGAGGAGACGAGGTGATGCAGGGGCGTTCCACCGGAATCGACGTCGTCAACTGGGCGACCATGTACCAACAGTATCCGGTGACGCTTATCGTGCCTGAAGACTCCGCGATTCAATCGGCGGCGGACCTTCCTGGCCACAGCGTTGGCCTACCGGGCCAGTACGGCGAGAACTATTACGCACTTCTCGCCATGATGAACGCTGCCGACCTCAGCGACGACGACGTCGACGTGCGGTACATCGGCTACACGCAGGCGGCGGCGTTGAAGTCGGGGGAGGTTGATGCGGTCATCGGCTTCATTAACTCGGACGTAGTCGCCATCGAGAATTCGGGAGTGAAGGTACGCACAATCGACATGGTCGATGGCGGCCTTCCGTTGGTCGGGGTTGGACTCGCCTCGCTTTCCGATACCTTGTCGGGCAGCAAGGGCGACTTCTTGAAGATCCTCTCCGCGCTGGAGCGGGCCGTTAATTTCTGCGAAGAACATCCCGAGGAGGCACTGAACATCACGGAGAAGTACGTTCCGGCTCTGGCGGAAGAAGATGTTCGTGCTACGGCTGCCATCACGCTTGACGAAACCCTGCAGCTCTACACGGGCGCAGATGTGTTCGGATCACAGAATGATGCACAGTGGACTGCGATGGCCGACTTCATGCAGGACAATGGGTTACTGGAGGAAGCCGTGCCGGCCAACGAGGCCTATGTGGCGCTGCGAGATTAGCTGGACCGCTACGAAGACGCGAGCCGCACAGCGGTAGGCTATACCCGTGAAGACTTTTGACGAGCTGTTCGCCGAACTCAGTAGGAAGGCTACTGAGCGCCCCGCGGGATCGGGCACCGTGGCGGAATTAGATGCGGGTGTGCATGCCATTGGGAAGAAGATCGTTGAGGAAGCCGGTGAGGTGTGGCTGGCTGCCGAGTATCAGAGCGATGAGGAACTGGCCGAGGAGGCCTCTCAGCTCATGTACCATTTGCAGGTCATGCTGATTGCACGTGGCCTGACTCTCGATGACATTTACCGCTATCTTTAGGATTCTTCATGCTTCGTATCGCTGTCCCCAATAAGGGCTCCCTGTCTGAACCGGCGTCCCACATGTTGCGCGAAGCGGGATACCGGCAACGGCGTGATTCACGCGAGCTGGTGCTGACCGACGCGGATAATGATGTCGAGTTCTTCTTCATTCGCCCGCGCGATGTTGCGGTGTACGTGGGCGCTGGAACAGTTGATGTCGGAATCACCGGACGTGATCTACTTCTGGACTCCGGCGCCGCCGCGGTCGAACACCGCGCCCTCGGCTTCGCCCGGTCGACGTTCCGTTTCGCCGCTCCGAAGGGCACCTGCTCCACACTGGAAGATATTCGCGGCAAGCGGGTTGCCACCTCATACGACAACCTGGTGAGGCTGTTCCTCGAAGAACGCGGAATCGATGCGACCGAAGTTCATCTGGATGGCGCGGTAGAGTCGTCCGTTCAGTTGGGTGTGGCCGACCTTATTGCCGACGTCGTCGAAACGGGAACCACGCTGCGCACCGCAGGTCTGGAGGTCTTCGGCGAGCCGATTCTGCATTCCGAAGCCGTACTTATCCGCGGCAAGGATAGGGAAGAGCCGCAGGGCCTGGAAACGCTTGACCGCCGTCTTGAGGGTGTGTTGGTTGCCAGGCAATACGTCATCTTTGATTATGACTGCCCGGCCACACAGTTGGAAGAAGCTGTGAAACTGACCCCGGGACTGCAGTCGCCAACTATTTCACCTCTACACGAGGTTGGCTGGTACGCGGTTCGCGCCATGGTCAGCCGTGACGACATGAATCGCATCATGGACGCGCTTTACGCCGCAGGTGCGCGTGGTGTCATTGTGACGCCCGTGCTTGCCTGCCGGATCTAGCCGACGCAGCGCTGCGAAGGGAAATAACGCGGTTCGCATCCGAAGCCACCGGTTGCTTCGCGTTGTCGTGTCGCGCGGTTTGCATACCGGTGGGCACGAGGACGGCGTCTACCGACGTTGCCGTCACCGTGGCGCTGGCTTGGCGCACTAAGACTCACGGAGACGCACGTCTCCTCCTATTGCCGGTCCGTCGACTCCGGTAGGAGTTGCGCCGCGGCGTAGCCGGCCACGCCTGCGGCAAGGAACGCGAGTGGGTCTTCGCGCAGCCCCCGTCCCATGGTGCGCAGATTCACAGGCGAGGCTTCCAGGACTTCCGTCAAGCCGGTCGTCGCAATATCGCGACGTTCCAGGCGCGGGCAGGCAAAGAGCTCGCTGAACTGCCGCGCAATCTTTGTCCGAGTGCCGGAGTCAACCAAGGCGCTCAGTTCGTCTGTCGCATCGAATCGCGGTACGGGGCACAGAACGGGGGAGAGGGCCACCCGAGTCAGAGCGGTGGTCGTGTGGTGCGACAAACCAAAGTGCCGATCACGTGCATCACCACTGGACATGCGGAGCAATCCAATGGCACGCCCCTCGAGCGTGTGGACGGCGTTGATTATGTCACCGACGCGTGTTCCGGAGAATCCCCAGCGCGTCCCCGTGCCCAGGTTTCCCGGCCCTTGCGTGACGATTGCCAGATCGGCCTGCCACACCAGGCGAGCCGCCAGCAAGGCGGTATGAATGTTCACGGATTCGAGATCGCCACCGAAAGCCTGGCCGGAGGAAATCGTTCCGAGAATGTCCCCGGAAGCGGTTAAGGCGGAAGCGACCTGTGAGAACCACACCGGAAGCGCTCCGCCGTCGTCCATGATGTAGCCGATACGAGCATGCGGTCGGTGCGCGTGCACTGCGGCAACCACGGCGGGCAGAGCCGAATGCAGATCCGCCACCACCACAGGCATACCGGCGATTGAGTCCGCCTGCGAGAGCAGGTCGTAATATGGAGACTCCTGCTCATCAACACCCAGAGTCATATACTGCAGCGGCGTATAGCGTGCCTTCACAATATGCCCCGGCGCGGGTGGCGGATCAGCGGGAAGTCGGTCGGGCAGGGCCACGACCATGAGATAACCACCGGTTCCCAAGCCGCGGTGTACGGCCGATGCGCCGAGCAGCGCGCGATCTCCTACCCGGGGCGTGCCGACGAGTCGGCGATAAGCCAGTGCACGGTACTCAGATCCATCATCGAGTTCAACCTGGCATTCTTGAGATTCTCCCCAGGCACGCCCAAGTGAAACTATCCGACCATTACGCCACATCATCACGGCATTAAGGGTACCTGTCCATTACTCTTGATGTGTGGCAAGTACATCACGGCAGAACGCTGAGAAGCGGCAGCGCAACGAGAGGCAACTTTCCCTGCTGGCCGCATTGTCCGCGCGCGGTGCACTCACCAAGGACGATATCCGCGCCCTGTCCATCTATGCCACCGGCTCTGATGCTGCGTTCGGCCGCACCTTCGAGCGGGATCTGCAACACTTGCGCCAAGCTGGCTATCCAATCAGCACCGATTCCGAGTACCGCTATCACTATGATGGGCGGGCACCTCTCGCCACACCGGTCAGTGCCCTTGACGCCGGGCTGCTCCGTTCGATTCTGAGCGGTCTCGACCACCGATCACCGCATATGTCGCTGGCTGCCAGTGGGCTGCAGAAGCTACTCGCCGTGGCATCTACGGGTGAGGATAACGCCGAGTATCTGCATGCGGGAATTCCTACGGGCGAGAATATTGTGGAACTCGCCCGCGCTGTGCAACTGCGCAGGAGAGTCTCCTTCGAGTATGAGGGAACAACCGGCCCCAAACGCGATTATCTTCTCGAACCGGCGGAGATCTCCGTGCATTTCGCGGCCTTTTACGTCAGTGGCAGCGCATCACATTGTCCCGTAGTCAGCTCTTCCGATTCGCGTGATAACGAGAACCGAGCCTCCTCATCAGGCGAGACCTGGCACTGGCGTACCTTCCGTGTTTCACGTATTACCGCGGGGACCTTGCGCGATGTCGGGAAGGCGACTGAACAACACCGGCAGGGAACGGCGCCGCAGGGCATCTTTATCGCCACTGAAGCCATCGTGGCCATCCGCCCCGGCTGCGCGGTTCCGCTTGCCGCACGCGGCACACCCGTAGCCGTCGGTGAACTGACGAACACTGGCGGTACGACCAAGCCGCCGGGGGAGGACTGGGAGTACTACCTCTATAGCGACGTTGATCGTCAACGGCTCTTCGAAGACCTCTTCCTCTATGGCCGCGATGTACGGCTTGTTGGAGACGACACGCTTGTGGCGCAGTGGAAGCGGCGAGTTGAACACCTGGCAACACTGAGGCGGGATGCGCAATGACTACCGTCCAGGAGATCGTACAGACAAATGCCATTCTGGTGTACTTGGCAACCATGGAAGACACGGAGGTGACACTCGGCGAACTGGCCGTTCATTTCGCCATGGACTGGCGCGACGTGCTGCGCCTGCTCTGGGACGCCAACACCGTTGATATCCTCGGCATCGCTATTCCCTTCGATCTTTCCCTGCCGGATCCAGTTGACCAGTGGGATGGCGAAGGGCCACAGCCCGGCCCAGATGCGCCGGTTTCTCTTGGAAGGCACGGGGCACTGGACGTTCCCGAGTTGCTGGTCACTTTCCCGGAGACGATTATTCTCACTGCTCTTCTCGACGCCGTTCTCGCGGTGACACCACCAGGAAGCGAGGCGCAGGCCTTGCAGAACACCCGGCAGCATCTCACGGAGGCTGCCTCGCAGGCGGGATATGGCGCGGCGTTCTGGGCACCACCGCAGCGGCTAATCCCGGGGGATCGCCTCGAGGCTATTACCAGCGCGATTCGACGCAGACAGCATCTTCGTATCACCTACTACCACCCGGGAAAGCCGCGTGGAGAAGTGGTCGATATTGTGCCCTGGGAGATCACGACCGGTCACACGCCCGTCTTACGCGCCTCTCGCGCAGGTTCCGCACGCAGCTACCGACTAGACCGGATTGGCGACGTCGAGCCCGGCGGCGCCGTCAAGCGTTCGGAGGGTGCCGCGACGCGGCGTTCTCTGATTCAGGAAGACCGGGAGGCACGGCACGACGCCCGGGTTGGGGAGGCGCGGTGGACGGATGGAGGCCAGGAGGTGCTACTGCGCTTGGACCGTCCGGGATTGTGGGCGGTGGAGACACTGCCGGGAGCACGATGGCACAGGGAAGGCGATGTGCTCGTGGTTCGATTCCGCTCCCGCTCGGATGATTGGCTTGCCTCCTACCTGATCCAACTCGGAACGGCCGTATTGAGTATTGAGCCCGACGACGTCGCCGCACGCATGTCAGCGCGGTTCGAGGAAATTCGAAATACCTTCTAGCAACAAGCTGAGGACTACGAAACACACCGTGAAACTGTTGATTACTCTTCTTGTCGTGGCATTGCTCGCCTCCTATGCGGCCGTAACTGTGCGGCAACTCTGGCGATCAGTAAAGAAACTCGGCCGTGCCGGGGGCTCGCTCATCGATAAGTGCAGCGGGTTGAGCGCACACCAGCAGGCCGTGGCACAGCCGGTGGCCCCGCTCAGCCGTGATTCCGCCCGTACCATTCGTGCGCGGATTCGCATGCAGCGCATGCAAGCCAAGAGGCGGCGGCTTGACCGCGCATCTGCACGTTGGAGTGACGCAGCCGGGCTCAAATGCTCCGGCATGTCACGCCACACATCCGTCCAACAACCTCGTCCCACCGCAACGCGCAGGCAGGATGCGTCGGCATGAGGATAGGGGTTGCCAGTAATCCTTCCAGCGGCGCTGGAAGGGGAGCACGCTACGGAACACAGGTACGCTCTCTTCTTGCCGTGTACGGGGCGACTATCGTCGAGCTTTCGGGGCGCAACGCCGCGGAGTGCCTAGCGGCTGCCCGCAGCGAGGTCCTCGCCGGAAATCTGGACGCACTCTTCGTCGTCGGCGGTGATGGCATGGTCCATATAGGAGTCGAGGCGCTGGCCGGGACACACGTACCCTTGGGAATCATCTCGGTAGGATCCGGCAATGACATTGCACGCGAGTTTGGACTCCCCATCCGTAACGTGCCGAGAGCCGTACACCGGGCCGTGACGGCTCTACTAGCCGGGCGCAGCCGCGCAACAGACACCATTGAGGTCACGCATCGCTCCGGGAACGCACACGCGCTGGCAGTTCTGTCAGCCGGTATTGACGCGGCTACAAATCTGCGCACCAACCAATTGACCTGGCCGAAGGGAAACCTGCGCTATGCCCGCGCACTTTTCCAATGTCTGACCGAATTCTCACCCTACGGACTCGAAGTCGAGGTTGATGGCAAGGTCGCCAGCGGTGCGGCCACGCTCGTTGCTGCGGCCAATACGCGTTTCGTCGGCGGAGGGATGAATATTGCTCCCTCTGCTCGCACGGACGATGGCCTCCTTGACATTATCATTGCCCGTGCTATGTCCGTCCCTGAGATCGTGTCGCTGTTTCCGCTGCTCTACGGTGGGCGGCATATCCATGCCAAGGGTGTTCATCTTCTACGCGGGCAACATATTCGAATCAATGCGAAACCTTCGGCAGGTGCACCGGCACCGACCGCCATGGCCGACGGTGAAATCATCGGCGAGGTGCCACTGAACATCTACTGTCGACCCGGATCATTGGAGTTGCTAGTCTGATGGACCACGATGCCCTTCTCACGGACTACATGGAACGCTACGCGGCCCGTGGGATACACCTCGACGACTTCCAAGTGGCGGCCTGCCGCGCACTCAGCGCCGATCACGACGTTCTTGTCTGCGCTCCCACCGGTTCCGGTAAGACTGTGGTAGCCCACTATGCCGTTGAACTTGCCTTGGCCACCGGCCGTCGCTGCGTCTACACCGCGCCGATCAAGGCACTGTCGAACCAGAAATACACCGAGTTGACGCGGCTGCTCGGACAGGAGAACGTCGGGTTGCTGACCGGCGACACCGTGGTGAATCGAGAAGCACAAATCTTGGTTGTCACTACCGAAGTCCTGCGCAATATGTTGTTGCAGGGATCGGACACCGATCACTTCGGGTACACCATTTTAGATGAGGTCCACTACCTGGCCGACCGTGATCGCGGACCGGTATGGGAGGAGATCATCCTGTCCCTACCGGAGACGGTCAGGCTGGTATCCCTCTCCGCAACGATTGCCAACACCGATGAGCTGGTTGCCTGGATGCGTTCCGTGCGCGGCGAGACGGAGTTGATAACCAGCGAGGTCCGCCCGGTGCCGTTGAGCCAGTTCGTCTCTGTTGGCAACAAGGTCTACCCGTTATACGCCGACGACGGCGTCACACCCTCCCGAACACTGACCACAGCACTGGCGAGAGCCGAGAACGACCCGCGCGGGCGAAATCGCCGCATCACTGCGGGCGAGCGGCACCGGCTCGTCAACTACCTGTCCAAGCACGACATGCTACCGGCCATTGAGTTCATCTTCTCCCGCAAGGGATGCGACGAAGCAGTCGCCGCACTCCAACGCCGCGGTGTCATGCTGACATCAACGCGCGAGCAGAAGGAAATACGGCAAGAGATCGCAACGCTACGTGAGACGCTGAGTGCCTCTGACCGCCGCGCCGTCCGCTTTGACAGCTATACACGTGCCTTGCTCAACGGCTTTGGTGCACACCACGCAGGGGTATTTCCCGCCCTCAAGGAGTTGACTGAGCGTCTGGTCGAACGAGGTCTTATCCGGCTCGTGTATGCCACCGGAACACTGGCGCTTGGTATCGACATGCCAGTACGCACGGTAGTGGTGGAAGAACTGCGCCGCTGGGACGGCAGCGACTTCGTCGATATGACCGCTACCGAGTACACGCAGTTGATCGGCCGGGCGGGGCGACGAGGTCGAGATACGCATGGCAACGCGGTAGTGCTTGCCGATGCGGAGCTTGATCCCGAGCATCTCGCGGACTTGGGCTCCGGACGTCTGGAACCGTTGCTCTCGGCGTTCCAGCCTTCATACAACACGGTGATCAATCTGTTGGCACAGCGCAGCTATCAAGAGGCGCGCCAGCTCATGGGGTCCAGTTTCGCTCAGTTCCAACGCGACGCGGACCTGGGCGAAGTAGAGGCACGTCGCGTGCGGCTGCGCCGGCGTATTGTCGCTGAAGAAGAGCGCCTGGAATGCGATTTCGGCGATCTCGTTGGTTATCTTCGCCTACGTGGCAGCGCGGGTCGGGCGGCAAAGTCCGCCCGGAAGGCCGCTAAGAAGGAGTATCAGCGGCGTATTGCGAAGAGCTTCGACGCCGCAACTACGGGCAGCCTGTATGCCTTTGCGCGCGACGGTGAACTGTTCTACGGTGTGGTTCTATCCGCCGAGCGTCATCGGTTACGAATCATCGACTGGTACGGGCAGATGTCTTGGCTACGCGTAGACGCATTATCATCCGAGATGCGCGCAGTCGGCCGCGTGGAGCTCCCACATGGACGGTCGTTACGCTCACCTCAAACTCGCGAACAGGTGGCCGATGCGATCCTGGCTGCAGTTCAGGAGCGTTCCGATCTTGGGGTTGACCGTGATCTGCTGGAATCCTGGTCGCGGTTCGCGGTACCCGATATTCCGGAACTCGCCTCGCACCCCTGTGCAGCCTGTCCCGATATAGCCACACATATCCGTGAGGGAGAAACGCTGCTTTCGCTGGATGGGCGACTGCAGGAGTTGAACGCGTTGTCGGCATCGTACGTCGATTCGGTAGGTCGGGACTTCGATAACACGGTCGGCGTTCTGCGCGAACTGGGCCTGCTGCGGTCCGACGATGTAGGCACCGCCCGCCTGGGCCCTGGGGCAGCGTTGCTGCGGCAATTGCATATCGAATCGGATCTGCTCCTTTACCAGTGTCTGGCTGCGCTGCAGGAGGGAGAGGTTGACGCTGCTGGCATGGCGGGCTGGGCCTCGATGTTCCTTGTGGATGACCGAATGGGCACAAACCTGCCGCAGCGTGCTAACCTGCGAACTCTGTCACTTCGGGCCATACGAGAGGCGGAGTTCCTGCAGACGGTCGAGCAGCGGCACTCGATACAACGCACCGCTGCTCCAACGCCCGGATGTACAGACCTTTTCGCCCTGTGGGCAAGTGGGGCCGATCTGGAAACGTGCCTGCGTATGGTGCGCTTGAGTGCCGGTGACTTTATTGCCATGGCGCGTCGTCTGGTTGATCTGCTGGGGCAGATAGCCTTGGCCGGATCTGGAACGTGGATCGAAACCACCGCATTCGAGGCTAGGCGTCTCGTTCGTCGTAGTGAGCTTCTTTGAGCGCTACGGCAAGTTGCGGATGAATTAACCAACGCGGTGCGTGATCGGGGTGGCGTGGCGGCAGTTCGGGCACCGGCCGGTAATCTCTAAGGGATGAAGATACACCACTGGCTATGGGCCGTCTTCGCAGCACTCGGTGGTGGACTATGCGTGTACACGTCATTTGCTCCACTGGGCTGGTGGCCCGCTGCTTTTCCGGGCATTGCCCTGCTGATAATCGCCTTGGAGGGACGATCTTGGTTAGCCTCCTTCGGCCTCGGCTTCGTGTTCGGAATGGCGTACTTCCTGTTCCTGTTCCACTGGGCGTACATTGCTGCCGGCATCGTTCTGGCACAGGTCGCCCTGACAGCCGTAGAGGCGCTGTACCTCGCGGTTCTTGCGGTTATATGGCAGGGGCTGCTGCGCGGCAGGATAACCGGTCAGGTGGTGTGGGTTCGCGCGCTCGTTCTCGCCTTGAGTTGGGTTGCCATGGAGCAGCTACGCTCATCATGGCCTCTGGGTGGCATGCCGTGGGGCGCCTTGGCATACGGCCAGGTCAACGGCCCGCTGTTACGGCTCGCGCCCTGGGGTTCCACCCAGCTGGTTGCGTTGCTCGTCATCAGTATCGGCGTACTACTCCACTGGGCGATTTTCAGAGGCACCGCAGGACGGCACGTCACGGCTACCGCGAGCCTGCTGGCCGCGGCGGCGCTGATGATCACCCCCGCGTTTCTGCCACTGTCGGCCCGCGCAGAGTCATATGTCACAGTAGGCTTTGTGCAAGGCGAGATCCCCGATGAGAGCAGGTTACCCGAAGGTGTCTCGCGGGCCTTAACGGTCACACAGAATCTCGTCACTGAATCGGCCGAGATCGCCGACGGGGGAGCGGAGATCGTGCTGTGGCCCGAATCGGCTTCGGATCGAGATATCCGTAGCGATCCCGATGCGCGCCGTCTGATGTTGCAAGCTTCCTCAAGCGTCGGTGTACCCATATTGCTTGGCACGCAGCGCTATCCCGAGGACTATCGGTACAACGACTACGTGGTGTGGATGCCCAACGGCGAAATCGCCGATAGTTATACGAAGCAGCACCCGATTCCTTTCGGTGAGTACATCCCGGGGCGCAAGGTGTTCCGCTCGATAACCTCGGCGGTTGATCGGGTGAGCGTCGATATGCGCGCCGGGACCGAGCCCGCGTATGTTGATGTTGATCTTTCCGCCGGGAAGGTGCGCATTGCGGTACCCATTTGCTTCGAGGTTGCCGTCACCCCAACGGTTTCCGAGGCGGTTGACAACGGCGCGCAGCTGATCGTAGTTCCTACGAACAACGCGTCCTTCGGTGATTCCTCGGAGTCCTTGCAGCAGTTCGATATGACGCGATTCCGTGCGGTGGAGCAGGGGCGTACCGCTATCCAGGTCTCCACTGTAGGTATCTCTGGAATTGTGGAACCGAACGGCGTGGTACGGGAAACCACCGAACCGTGGACCGCCGATTCTCGGGTGGCACGAGTTGGGCTGCGATCCTCCTTAACACTGGCGACACGCTTCACCGACCAGATTTGGATCACCTGCTATGCCGTCGGTGTCGCCCTTGCTGCGCTAGCATTGCTACAGCTCGTTCATTCGTGGCACACGCGCCGCACCCATGCGCGTGGCTGACCGATACCGAAAGGGATCTCTGTGCGCGTCCTTGTCATTATTCCGACTTATAACGAGGCGGAGTCGCTGCCGCCTATCATTCGCCGGGTTCGTAACGCCGTTCCCGATGCGGATGTTCTCGTCGTCGATGACGCCTCGCCCGATGGTACCGGTGAAATAGCTGATCGCATTGCCGACGGCGATGGCCAGGTCTCCGTACTGCACAGAGCGGGTAAGGAGGGGCTCGGGCGTGCGTATATCGCTGCCTTCCGCCTCGCCATGGAGCGTGCATATACCCATGTGGTAGAGATGGATGCCGATGGTTCGCATCGCCCGGAACAGCTTCCCTTGCTACTTGAACGGGCCGCGATGTCGGACCACCCCGACCTGGTGATAGGTTCTCGTTATGTGCGCGGAGGGGAGACCGTCGGTTGGCCCAAGTCGCGCGAGGCGCTCTCACGGGCCGGAAATCTTTACGTGCGACTGTGGCTGGGCGTTCCCGTGCAGGATATCACCGCCGGTTACCGCGTCTATCGGGTCGCCATGCTGCAGCGACTCGATCTCAACTCGGTAGAATCAAAGGGTTATTTCTTCCAGACCGATATGACCGACCGCGTCAACCAACTGGGGGGACATATCGTTGAGATGCCCATCAGCTTTGCCCAGCGTGAGGTGGGGGAGTCGAAGCTGTCCGGTGCGGTATTCACGGAGTCCCTGAGCCGGGCCACCAAAATGGGGCTGCGGCGTAGGGGAGGGCAGCTCAAGGCCTTCGGGCAGAGCATCCGTCGAAAGCGCAAATAGGTACCTATCCGGCGTCGAAGTATTTCAATCACGTAGCTGGCTTCCACGTTATGTCACGAGCCAGATACTATGTCTGAATGGCGTCTATATTATGTCAGTTTTTATGACAAAACGTGGCCTGAGTTCGGCTTTTATCTACTAGTGGTGCAGTTGCTTAGGCGTGCTGCTGGCCGAGGCGGCCAGCAGCACTCTATGGCAGCGTCGCTACTTACGCCGACGTCGCATCCGCAGCTTGCCGGAGCGCAGCAGTTCAAGACGTTCGTCCAGAAGCACTTGCAGCTCATCCTCGGTGCGACGTTCCATTAGCATGTCCCAATGAGTACGCGGAGGCTTGACCGGTTTCTCTTCCTCCAGCTCAACCTGATCTCGCAACTTACCTTCTTGACCACAGCGACATTCCCACGTTGCGGGAGGCTCCGCATCCAGGGCCATGGCCACACCGAATTCGTGCCCATTCGGGCAGTCATACATCACCTGCTTGCGGTCGACAAAAGCGACACCTTCATCGGTCTCCAGAGAGTTAGCGCCAATCTTCATTCCGCGCAGTGAACGCTCGGCCATGTTGTTCCTCCTTTGTTTCAGCACTCGATTTTATCGGGCGGATTGTCGCCGGAGTGCGCTCAGTTGCGATAACGGTGTTCTAACGCGGCAAATTCCAGCTGAGCGGCTATGCGCCCCTTTTCACAGCATGCCGATAATGTACATTATGTCAAAACGGCCGAGCGGATACGTGCGCCGCCCGTCTGCAGCATCAGTCGCTTATCCCCTGCCCATTGTGTGCATGGTCCTGCTCCCGGAGGTTGCGGTCGTGCTCCTAGCGACATTCTCACCTGCGGGCGCTCTCGCGATCGTCGCGATCGGCGCGGTACGACTTCGGGAGCTTAGTGTTGCTGCGGCCGCCTGGAGCGGCTGCACGGTCCGAGGGAAACCGGCCGAGCAACCAGAACGAATGCAAGTGCCTCCCAACACCGATGCGGCTTGCCGCTGTCGCTTGTATACAGGTTCAGCGGATGTGCGTCTTTTCGAGGCGCCTGTCCTCGAGTTGGTATTGCACCTCGCACTGCGCGGCAACCGTGTGGTTATGCGTGGCGATAATGAACACCGTGCCCGTTTCCTGTAGCGAACGGAAGAGCGCTAGGATCTCAGCTTCAGTAGCTTCGTCGAGGGCACCGGTTGGTTCGTCCGCCAGGATGATCTGCGGTCTCTTCGCCAATGCACGGGCAATCGCCACCCGTTGCGCCTCTCCCCCGGAGAGTTTGTCGACGCGTTTTCGCTCGAATCCTCCCAGTCCAACGCGTTCCAGGCATCTAGTGACGACGTCCGCACGCTCCTTTCGTTCGGCAACGGCTAGGGCGACGTTCTGCGCTACGTTGCGGTCTGACAGCAAATCATAGTGCTGAGAAATGACGCCAATATGCTTGCGCCGGTACCTCGCCATCTCGGCGCCCTTCTTTTCCAGCTGGTTACCTTCGAAGGTGTAAGTGCCGCTGTACGCGATATCGAGCCCTGCCAGGATGCGCAGCAGTGTCGTTTTACCGGAGCCACTGCGTCCCAGGATTGCCACGGAGCGTTCGGACTCTATCGCAAAGCTCAGATCATCGAACAGGACTCGCTTGCTACCATCCGGCTCCGTAAAGTCCTTGGAGATTCCATTGAGTTCTATCACTTCGCCTCCCGGGCAGATCGTAGAACGCGTAGCACCATGCCACGCTGAATGGTGGCATCGACAAGGGCGATGCCGAGCAGCAGGACGCCGGCCCCCATGAGGGCAAGATCGTCCCTGTTTGGCAGGTTTCGGGCGATGAACACCAACAGCACGAAGGCGCAGGTGTATTCGAGCAACCAGAAGCGTCGATGTTGCGCCACAACGCGAGCGTCCTCAGCCCCGAGCATCGCCCACACCCGTGTCTTTGCCGCGCGTCGCGCACTCAAGAACCGATTGAGCACGTACAACACCACGCATGCCGCAGCGGCGATGACTAGTTCCAACCCGAGGAGCAGCCCGCGATTGTCCTCAATGAGTTGGCGCATAAAGCCGAGTTGTAGAAGGAATGCCGGGGTATTCAACAAGGTGAAGTCCGTAAAACCGCTCTGCTCCCCTATGGTATTGAGCCGCCGGAACACTTCCTCCGAGCCAACCGACTTTCGAACGGTAATATCACCGTTAATCATGGCGAATGTCAGAATTCCGCAGAACTTGGTCTCTAGGCCAGCACAACCGTTCAACTGCGGCGGGTAAGGGATGACGATGTGTCGGTCAAGGTAAAAGTTCGGCTCCCCTTTGTAATATACTGGTGAGTTCGGTTCTAGGAATCCGACCACCTTGAACTTCAGTTCCTCGTACATCCACCCTTCAATGGTGTCGCCGACGGCGTAGTACGGCTTGAAGTCGTTTCCGAGCAGCACCGGAATGGTACCCGATGCATAATCGACCTCGTTCCAGGGCAGTTCCCGTCCTTCTTGAGCGCGCAAACCGTAGAAGTCGTAAGCCTGCCTATTCATCTGCACGGACTTCACATCCAGGACTCGCCGTCTCTCATCATTCTCATAGAAACCAGACGATGAGAAATTGCTGCTGTAAGCATCTTCAAGGCCAACATCACCTTGAAATTCAACTCCCAGTAGCGACTGGTCGAATACAGAGACTATCTTCAGGGTATCGTCTGCATTCAGTAGATCATAGAAATCGGCAACTTCGGCAACACGATGGGGCGAGTCTGTGGCCGCCGAAAAGAGCTCGGGCTCGGCCAATACGTCAATCACGGTGTACATGTTGTACTCAGACTGTTGCATGAAACCTCGTTCAATGGCCATGTCCGTGTTATGCGAAAAAGACTGCAGGTTGTATACGCTCAGACAGACCAGAAGCACAATGAGCGCTTTCACTGCGGTTATTGGACTATTTCTACGCAGGTCATAGAATACTTCACGCATCAGCGTGCAGCCCCCTTCTGCTTAGTACCAACGGAGTCATGGTCGCCAAAAGAACAAGGCAGAGCGCGGCGAGTCCTATGACCGGCGTTAATATCGGCAATGGCAAACTTGTGCCCGCATGGACGACGAGACGCTGCGCGGCAGCGAAAGTCGCAACTGACAGGCATGCTACAACAGCCAGCCTTCTGGCAATGTACAGCCTGCGTGAGAACCCCAAGAGGTGAATCACGCGGTATTGTGGCACGTATTGACTGCCGTACAGCCAACCTGCAAACAGGTAACTCAACGCAGCCAACAGGTATCCCACCCCAAGGAGTACCGGCGTGACGGTATCGACTGTGGTGCGCCGCGCCACGCCATAGTCGAAGGCCTCCAATACGGCACCAGGTTCGATCTCGCGGTACCGCGTTGCCGCCTCTGAGCCGTCAATAACAACACTGCGCGCCGGGGCTGCGCTGAAGAGTTCGTTGTCCTTCAGCACGATCTCGTTCTGCAAGGCACCTCCATTTTTGGTTCCCAGCACGCCAACCACTTTGTACTGCTCATTTCCAAGCGTTACGTATCGCTCACCATTGCGCTGCTCTGTCTCAATATCGGAACCCACCAACGCCTCCCGGTGCCGCGAGTTTGTGAAGCCGGTACCGTCATGCACAGGAAACGGGAGCTTTGTTATGTCGTTTGCAGCAACAACGCGCACATTCTCATAGGCATCCAACTCGCTGAAGACCCGGGCATCGTCGCCAAGTTTCTTCATCTGTTCCAGCAACTCCGAAGAATCGCTTTTGAGCAGCACCGCATCACTCGTATACAGATGACTACCTTCGAGTAGCAGCATCTGTTGCCGAAACCAGTACTGCCCCAGTAGCGCAATAAGCGCCGATGCCGTAGCGATGATGAGAAGAACCGATATGAACTTAGCCCTAGCCATGCTTCGCCGTAACCGCCTATCTCTGTACGAGCCCTTGGGTCCCCATACGCCCAACATGCGCAATATGGGGACCCACAGCGACTCACTTGCCGTAGTAGGTGCGAGCCTTCCCGTTACCATTACTAGGCTTATTTGGGTTATAGGCAACCCACCTTGTATAGGCTTCAGTGCCTCCCTTCCCCCATCTTCTTCCCGAAGAAGCGATCACGCCACTATGGGGCCAGTAGTGCTCCAATCGGGCATGAGTGTAGTGAAGCACACCTGTCCAAGTCGTCCAGCCATGC
This sequence comes from Actinobaculum sp. 352, assembly GCF_003957265.1. Taxonomy (NCBI): domain Bacteria; kingdom Bacillati; phylum Actinomycetota; class Actinomycetes; order Actinomycetales; family Actinomycetaceae; genus Actinobaculum; species Actinobaculum sp. 352. Next base: position 37,326 of record NZ_RQSN01000009.1, read on the forward strand.
GCCCTTTTGTGGCTCGTGCCATTAATAATCGTGTACTCAGCTTTGCCGGTATGCCGGGGGGTTCCCGTCGCAGCTGCGGGCATAATCTCCTCGCTCACTGCTGTCGCGGATGGATCGCTAAAGTACCCGCCATCTTCGGACCAGCCGCCCACAACAGTTCCATCCAAATCGGATGCGGACGCGGTTGGAAGTATTCCTGTCAGTGCTAGCGCGCAAATGGCAGCGACACCGCTGATTCGACGCTTCATATGTTCCTCCTTCGTTAGAGTTACCAAGATGACTCGGTCCACGGTTTGTGAACAATGTAGCTCACCTTGTTGAGTATAGATGTAGCGTACCCTTACCTGCAAGCCCTCGACGAGACTCATCTCAGCTGCCCGCGAAAGTCGTTCGGTGCCTCATCTGGAAAAGGCCTCGAAAGTCGCGGACGCCATAGGGGCAACTTGTCGCGTTTGCGTGTGAACGATCAGGGAGCTGCGCGCAAAAGTTGCTGCTCGCACAGTGGTGCAAGCAGAATCATGCCACGCGACCCGAGCAGTGGTTCCTACGCCATATGCGCAGTTCTCATTGCACGGCTCAAACGTGCCGCGTTGTGAATCTAGTCCACAAGGTGAGGCTATCTCGGCTCGCAACCGCAAAGCGCGATAGCCTCATGACTATGAGACTTGGCGTCGACTTTGGAACCACACGTACGACTGCCGCCGTCGTCGACCGCGGCAACTACCCGGCTCTCACCTTTCCGGATGCCGACGGCGATGCGCAGGGCTACGTCCCTTCAATCGCCGCTGAGGTGGATGGACGCTTGGTGTACGGCCACGAGGCGGCAGCCGCCGCACGGCGAGGTGCCCCACACCTACGCTCCTTTAAACGGCTCTTATCGAGCGCCGGCGTCACCGAAACCACCTCCACCCGGGTCGGTTCAATCGAATTACCCCTCATCGACCTCGTCACCGGATTCCTTGCTCATGTTGGGGAGGCAATTCGCGCCGAACTCCAGCTCGATGAGAACGACCTACTGGACGCCGCAGTCGGCATTCCCGCTCAGGCGCATTCCGGGCAGCGCCTGCTCACTCTCGAGGCATTCCGGCGCGCCGGCTTCGACGTCGTCGCGATGCTGAACGAACCCTCCGCTGCCGGCTTCGAGTACACGCATCGCCACGCACTTACCGTCACCTCACGCCGTACCAAGGTCCTCGTGTATGACATGGGAGGCGGCACCTTCGATGCCTCCCTCGTAGCGGCCACGGGTACGAATCACGACGTCCTCGCATCCATGGGTGATAACGAACTAGGCGGCGACGACTTCGATGTAGCACTCGCAAAGTTGGCGGTCGAGCGCTCCGGGGCTCCATTGCCCAATGGCCAGTGGGACGCGTTGGTGGACGCCGCACGTGAGGCGAAGGAAGCACTACACCCCCAGTCGCGGTACATCACGCTTGAGGTGGGCGGCGCCCCGCTTGTCATTTCGGTCAAGGATTTCTACCAAGCGGTTGCCCCCTTCGTCACTACCACTATGGCCACGGTGGAGGCACTACTGTATGGCGAGGGTGAGGTTGAGGAGAGTTTACCTCGCGATCTCGCCGGACTATATGTGGTTGGTGGCGCTTCGGAGCTCCCGGTGATTACCCGTATGCTGCGTGAACGCTATGGCCGACGCGTACACCGCTCCCCTATGACAGCAGCATCGACCGCGGTTGGCTTGGCCATTGCGGCCGATCCCGAGGCGGGATACACCCTCACGGATCGCCTGTCGCGCGGTGTGGGCGTGTACCGCGAAGAGGAGAACGGAGCGCGCGTCAATTTCGAGTCTCTATTGACACCCGAACTGCGTACCAGCCTCACGGATCCAGTGACGGTATCGCGCACCTACCGGGCCGTCCACAACGTCGGCCGTTACCGCTTCGCCGAGTACACCTTGGATGCCAACGGACTGCCGCGCGGAACAGCCATCCCACTCGGCGAAGTGCTGATGCCCTTCGATGCGGCCCTGCGTGGTACAGACGTCGAACTCAAGAGTGTGCCCGTGCAGCGCATTGGCAACGGCCCGTTGATTGAGGAACTGTGCACCGTGGATCCGACCGGCGTCGTCACGGTGACGTTGCGCGACGTCGAGGCAGACTTTGAAGTATCTCAGACACTCGGCAAGGCTGACTAGTGAACGGAGGCAACCTGCGTTTCGTTACTGAAGAGCGGGCCGCGCTGACCACAACTCTGGAACAGTTCGGCCCCGACGCACCGACCTTGTGCGCCGGATGGACCACACGCGACCTGCTGATTCATCTCATTGAACGCGAGATTTACACTGCTGCCGGGCTGGGATCCCGCCTCCCCGGCCCGTGGCGCAAAAAGGCCATGGCCCGCCTCGCATCCTTGCAGACCACCGACTACCCGAGTTTAGTGGCACTCTTTCGCGATGGCCGTCAACGCTACTCGCCCCTACGCTTGGAGGCGCTTGATAGCGCCATGAACACAATCGAATATGCAGTTCATCACGAGGATGTTCTACGCGCCGGTGAGAATCCACAGCGTCGGACTCTGAAACCCGAAGCCCAGCAAGTGATTTTCCGGCATCTGCGGCCCCTGACACATACGCTCCTCGGTCGCTCCCCTGTGCGCGTGCGGATCGAGTCCCCCGGTTACGGCCACTTCACCGTTACGACAACGCGAAGACATCAGGCAGAGGTCACTGTTATCGGCGAACCGCTGGAGATTGCGTTATTCGCATTCGGCCGCGAGCAGCACGCAGCAGTCTCACTGCGCGGAGCAGGCGACGCCGTCGCCCTTCTTCGTGCGGCGCAACGCGGTTTCTGACCGGCAGCTACTCAAGCAGGTCTTCGCCAAAACCGGAGTTGGCAAGGCAACGCAACTTCCCTGGCGGCGCTGATCTTCGCGCGACGCCGCTATCACATGGCGTTGCGCTTGGCGGCACGCCTCTTGGCAAGTTCATCCTCCACAACGACCGCGCCTTCCTCCTCCGCGCGCTCGGTGGGTAACTCGCTCAATGAGCCTTCGACTTCGCGCCACACCCGGCCGACAGCGATGCCGAAGACGCCTTGACCGCCGCGTACAAGATCGATGACCTCGTCATCCGAAGTGCATTCGTACACCGACGCACCGTCGGACATGAGCGTAATCTGTGCCAGATCATCAACGCCATATTCCTGCAGCTGCGAAATGGCCAGCCGGATTTGCTGCAGCGAGACCCCTGTATCGAGCAGACGCTTAACCACCTTGAGCACGAGGATGTCGCGGAAGGAGTAAAGACGTTGACTCCCAGAGCCGCGGGCATTGCGAATGGTCGGAGACACCAAGCCGGTCCGATCCCAATAGTCAAGCTGTCGATAAGTGATTCCAGCAGCGCGGCATGCAATCGGTCCACGGTAACCCGTCTCCGCGTCGAGATCAGGTAAAGGGTCGCCAAAGAGCATCTGCTGCGCACGCTGCTTCGCGGCTTCGTGTGCCGTCGCGTCGCTCATTCTTGGCCTCCAGTTAGTAATTCTTCGCGCGGGCGAACCGATCCTCGCGCGCCAACGAGTTAACGATATAGCAAGACAGTGACAACAGGCGCGCACAGTCTCGGCGTGTCTTAACATCAAGTTGAACTTGAGGTTAAGCACATCGCCCTTCTGCTCAGAATACGCCTCGAACGGGGAAAAGCGCCACACTTTGCCCGCATGGACACTTCCGGCATCCGCCACGATTTCCATCGGCAAGTGGACCGCGCATCCCGCCCGCAAGACCGGCTAGCGCATTTCGATCTCCACGTTTTCCGCCAACAGTGCACGATACAGCTGTGAAACCAGGGCAGAACTCTCGGCTGCCTGTGCAATGGCTCGCTCCCCCGCTACCGGAGATGTCCGCACCGGTTGTGAGGCAAGAGAATTCGTGATCATCACGGCATGTGCATGTGCGGAGGTACGAACTGTCCTGACTTGACGTAAGTCGTACCCCGCCTGCCGCAGAATGGAGGCCAGCCGCACAATCTCCGGCGCCTGAGCGGTCAACCGGCCCCGCGAGTCAGCCTTGAGGATCCCCGCCTCGACCATCTCATCAATCTCGGCCACCGAGACACCTGTGAGCTCGGACACCTCGGCCAGCCGTAGCCTGGTTCCAGGCTGCGGACGGCGTAACTCGCCGTCGTCGATAACACGCATACGCCCAGGATGTACGTCCACCGGTTGTTCGCCGGCGTCCAGTTGCCGGAGCAATTCACCGATCTGACTCAGCGGCAGATAGCGGTCACGTTGCTCTGTCAAGATGAACCGCAAGCGCTCAATATCAGCTTCGGAAAAGAGGCGCTGATTGGATGCAGTGCGATGCGGATGAATGAGTTCGATGGACTCGTAGTGGCGGATCTTGGATACCGTGAGCAAAGGGAAGTCTCCGGCAAGCCGCGAGCGCACCTCACCGATCTTGAGTACCGGATCGTGCGAAAAGTCCTGCGGCCACGTCAACGGCTCCTGGGATGACCGTGCCGCACGCGATGCGGCCCGGATCATGCGTTAGCCCGTGACGGGTAAAAGGTCAGCCGGAACTTCCCGATCTGGATCTCGTCGCCGGTGTGGAGGATGCAGTCATCGACCCTCTCGCGATTCACATAGGTGCCATTGAGTGATCCGGAATCACGCACGCGGAATACATTCCCCTCGCGGATGAAACGCGCATGTTTGCGGGAGACCGTGAAATCGTCCAGGAAAATATCCGTATGCGGGTGCCGCCCCGCGTACGTCTCATCCGAGTTCAAAAGAAAACGTGCCCCCGAGTTGGGCCCGGACAATGCAATCAGCAACGCCGACCCCGCCGGCAGCGAGTCAATTGCTGCGATCTCCTCCGGCTTGAGCCCTCGCCGCGAATCCGAATCAGCAAGCTCGGGAGCAGAGCCAAGAGCGGTGAACCGGGACGTTGCGGTAGGGTCAGCATTGCCCGATAAACGCTGTGGGTCGAACTGCTCGGACATATATGCCCCTTTTCTCCTCCTTGAGGCGCGCCTTCCTCGCCTCGAGTAACAATCGTATAACGGACAAGGGCCAGAGGCCAATACGGATAGACAGTTTTCGTTATGAGCCCATTCCCGCCACGCAAAGTGAGAACTTTCCCAGCGCGACTTCTCAGTACGACCTCTCTTTTGCAGACTCATCCTCGTGTCGTCCAAACCCGTCACTAGTTCGCACTTGGAGCCATCGCCGTCGATGGTGTAATCTACTTCAGTCAACACGACGGGCTGTGGCGCAGTTTGGTAGCGCACTTGACTGGGGGTCAAGGGGTCGTGGGTTCAAATCCCGCCAGCCCGACCAAAGCTCCTGCGGCCACGCATAAGGGTCGCCGAAAGAACTCGGCAACTCCCCAATCCAACGCCGCCGCGGCAGCTGCAGCCCCGGCGGACTACGGCAGGCAATGGCTACTCGAACTGACTGCACCCGGTAATACTCTGCCCGGTAGCACTCTGCACCCGGCAGCTACCCGCCCATTTAGGGTCCGATGCCGCCTACCACCACTCGCCATTTCGCGGCCGGGTCGAGTTCCTAGAGCAGTGTCAAAGGTTCCCTATCCGGGCGTAGCGTTTGTCTGTACATGCAGGACTATCATTGACAGCCGCTCTTGTCCTTGTTAGCGTGGATATATCGGATCAGTGGAGATCTGACTGAGGAGTAATCATGCACGATGTTCTAACATTTGGCCGGTGTGGCGTAGATATCTATCCCCTCCAAGTAGGCGTCACCCTCGAGGAGGTAACTTCTTTCGGCAAGTATCTTGGTGGTACAACGTCGAACGTCGCCTGTGCTGCAGCACGACTAGGTGAGGACGTTGCCACACTGACCGGAGTTGGAGACGATCCCTTTGGACGCTGGATCCGCAGTGAATTCGAGCGCCTCGGTGTCGCGACCGACTACATCTTCACCGACGGGAGCTATAACACGCCTGTCACTTTCTGCGAGATCATTCCACCGGAGCACTTTCCGTTCTTCTTCTACCGCTGGCCCTCGGCGCCCGATCTTCAGGTAACACCCGAAAGAATCCCCGACGAGCAGGTCCGCCAAGCGCGTCTGTTCTGGTTCTCCGGTTCGGGGCTGTGTCAAGACCCGTCGTGGTCTGCGCATCTTCACGCCTGGGACATACGCGGTCGCACGCCGCATAGCGTCTTCGATCTAGATTGGCGCCCAATGTTCTGGGAGAACCGCGATCTGGCTGTTGATCGTTACGCCAAGGCTCTCGAGTACGCGACTGTAGCAGTCGGGAACCGGGAAGAGTGCGGCATTGCCGTTGGCGAAGACGACCCGCAACGAGCAGCCGATGCGCTCCTGGAACGTGGAGTTGAACTGGCCATCGTCAAACAAGGTAGCGCCGGTACACTCGCGAAGACTCGCGATGAAGAAGTCGTGGTCCCGGTCATGCCCGCGACGACGATGTGCGGGGCCGGCGCGGGAGATGCATTCGGTGGATCACTTATCCACGGGTTGTTACAGGGCTGGGGGCTAAAGAAGATCATCGACTATGCCAACGCCGCCGGTGCAATTGTTGCCTCCCGTCTCGAGTGCTCTACCGCTATGCCAACCGAGGACGAGATCGCGACGGTACTCGACGCCGGAACTGCAGATATTCTCGGCACTTGGGTGGCTCGCCGCTAAGTAGTACGGCAGAGACTGGAGACTGGGATCGGCAGCCGCGACAGGACGTAGAGTCCCGTCCTCGTGCGGGCTCTACTCAGGCGGACTCGTCAGGCGCATGTTTGTTAGAGGCGGTAGACGCATATCAGGCTCGCCGCATGCTGAGCCTGAGACGTCTTGCGTTCATGCTGGGTGGCATAAGTCACTTCCCCGGTGTCGCAGAGATCGCGCCGAATGGGGTGTTGTCGACTCTGGCATCAACGTCACTCCCCTCTCGGTGCTGCGGACATCACGTCGGCCCGGCGCCTGCCCTATGGCGAACGCACCGGCTTTTTCGGTAAGGTCCTCCCCGTAGGGTAACTAAGCCGCAACCGCAGCACCCGCTCCTGTCATAGCTGGCAGTCAGTTGCAGGTGCATCCGCACGCGGCCTGTACGGGAGGACTAATGTCTGCAATCGCAAAACGTGACGCTCTGGTGCCCCGGCTTCTGCCGCGCGTCCTATACGTAATTGCGATACTCGCCCTGGTGGACAGCCTACTCGGCTTCCTCCCCGGAACGCCTATCCTTGACTTTCTCTTCACGTGGATTATCCCCCTGCCACTGATCGACTGGTTCTCCGGACTCGTGACGCTCATTCTGGCGCTCGGATTGGAACGGCGGAAGCGCATCGCATGGATCGCGATGATGATCTTCACCGCACTATCGATTGTCCTGTACGGCGCCTCCCTGGTTGCTTTCATCATCGACCCGGAGGAGGCGTGGCTGACTTGTGCGCTCGCCTTGAACACCGGCGTCCTGGTGGCAGTCTTGGCCCTCCTCATAGCCAGTCGTCGCTTTTATCGAGTGCGTTCCCAGCCGGGTAATATCCGACGCGCCCTCGTCTTTTTCCTCGGCGCATTTTTCGGGCTGGCCGCTGCAGCGCTTCTCACCATGCTTATCCTGCAGGGCCGCGAGCACTTCGACCGAGTCTTTAGTCCGCGCGCTTGGCCGGATTGGCTTCTCAGCCTGCTCGGTTTCGGCTGGGCCTTGAGCTTCATCATTGCCCTGTGGCTCATGTTACGGTCGCAGCGAGAGTCAGCCCGGATGAGTGTGGATGACGAAGCGCGGATACGCACGCTGCTCGCCAAATTCCCGTCCGACTCTCTTGGATACTTCGCCACTCGCCGCGATAAGTCAGTCCTGTTGACGCAGAACGGTGCAATAGCGTACCGGGTCTGTATGGGCGTCGCACTCGCCTCGGGTGATCCACTGGGCGACCCGTCAAGGTGGCGCGCAACCGTAAAAGCCTTTGTACAGCATGCCGCAGACTACGGCTGGACACCCGCCGTCATCGGCGCCTCCGAAGCGGGAGCACGCGCCTGGGTTGACGAGGAGTTCCACGCTCTCAACATTGGCGACGAGGCGATCTTGTACCCGGCACTCTTCCAGCTCGAATCACTACCGGACGTACGGCGTGTCGTGCGTCATATTTCCGACCTCGGCTATACGGTGCAGATCCGACGCCACCGGAGCATTCCCAGGGGCGAGCTGCAGGCTTTGACATCGCTCGCCGATCACTGGCTCGACGGCGAGCCGGAACGCGGCTTCTCCATGGCGCTCGGTCGGCTAGGAGACACTTCCGACGGCGAATGCGTGATGGTCGAGGCTCTCTTCCCCACCGGTGATCCACGGGGAAAGGTTGCAGCACTACTATCCTTCGCTCCTTGGGGTGCAGACGGTCTCAGCCTCGATGTCATGAGACGCCACCCGCAAGCTGATAATGGAGTCACGGAACTCATGGTGGCTTCCGTTATGCGCGAAGGACGTGAATTCGGTATCGGCCGCGTTTCTCTGAATTTTGCCATGTTCCGTTCCGCTCTCACTGATGGTGCGCGAATTGGCGCGGGGCCAATACTGCGCAACTGGCGTCGCCTCCTGCTAGTAGCCTCCCGTTGGTGGCAAATTGACTCGCTGTATCGCTCCAATGCGAAATACAACCCGCAATGGTCTCCCCGTCTGATCTGCTATCCAGACGGAAACGACCTACTGCGTGTTTCCCTCGCCATGGGAGTGGCCGAAGGCTTCATCAGCCTACCCGACCGATTCATTGGCGAGCCGAGTACACAACCGCAGCGAACTCCGCAGCAGTCGGCACAACTGCAGGCCATTTCCGCCGGATCAGTGGGGGATGCGCCGACGTCGTCGCCGCAGCGTCCCGCACAGATCGCCTCCCGCCTGGCATGCCGAGAGGCCATGCTCTCCACCGGTCTAGATCCGTATCCACCCTCGGTGGCCGTCAGTGCCACCTGTGCGCAAGCCGATGGGCGATGCAGCGTCGCCGGGCGCGTGATGGCGGTGCGCGACCACGGTGGCGTTCTTTTCGCAGACCTGCGGGATCGTACGGGTGATCTGCAAGTCCTTCTCGAGGTGTCTACAACTGGTGGCGACGACGTCGCGCAGTTCAGGCGGTTCGTTCGGGCAGGAGACCAGGTAGCGGTAACGGGCGTAATCGGCGCGTCACGCACCGGCACACGCAGCTTACTGGCCGAGACGTGGCAGATGACTTCGAAGGCACTGCGATCACTGCCGAATAAGCACCATGGAATCCGCGACGCGCAGACTCGCGTGCGTCAGCGGCACCTCGCGCTGATCGTAAGGCCCAAGGACCGTTCCATGGTCGTGACACGTTCCACGGCCATACAGGCCATTCGCCACGAACTGCTCGCGCGCGAGTATCTCGAGGTCGAGACACCCATTTTGCAAACGGTGCATGGAGGAGCGAACGCTCGACCCTTCATCACCCATATCAATGCTTACGATCTCGATCTCTACCTGCGTATCGCTCCCGAGTTGTATCTCAAACGCCTGATGGTGGGCGGCATGGAACGCGTCTTCGAGATCGGCCGTAACTTCCGCAACGAAGGTGCCGACGCCACACACAACCCCGAGTTCACCATGCTTGAGGCATACCAGGCGCACGCCGATTACAACGTCATGAAAGAGGTCGCGCGCGATCTCGTCATCTCGGCTGCGCAGGCAGCTCTCGGCACTACGGTCATTCGCGGCAACGTGGCCGGAGTTACGCATGAAATCGATCTCGCCGCCCCGTGGCACACGGTGAGCGTTTGCGATGCGGTTTCCGCGGCTCTCGGAGAACCGGTGGGAACCGACACACCTGTTGAAGTTCTCTCCGCTCACGCTGGAAGCCTCGGTATCTCAGATACCTCTGGAATGAGCTGGGGGGCAGTGATGCAAGAACTCTATGAGCACCTGGCAGAGTCCACGACGGTTGGTCCCACCTTCTTCACCGACTTTCCTGCGGATACGTCACCGCTGACACGGCCTCATCGTGAAGACAATCGACTCGCGGAGCGTTGGGACCTCATCATTTTCGGCTCCGAGGTAGGAACCGCCTATTCCGAGCTTGTCGATCCGGTGATACAACGTCAGCGGCTCACCGCCCAGTCGCTTGCTGCCGCCGGTGGTGATCCGGAAGCGATGGAACTCGACGAGGACTTTTTGGCCGCTCTCGAGCAGGGAATGCCACCCTCCGGCGGCTTGGGAATGGGACTTGATCGTCTCGTCATGACGTTGACCGGTGCTTCTATTCGCGAGACACTCACCTTCCCTCTCGTCAGGCCGAACCGATGAGATACGGTCGCTACGCACTGGCGATCCTGGCTTTCGTCACTTACAACAGCTGGGTACTGTGGCCTCTGAACGGCGACCCGCAGGCAGCCCTCGGGTACCTGTCCGAGTTAGCGGCCGGCGATCAGCCCTACCATTGGTTGTTCCGAGGTTGTGATCTGCTTGCCGCTTTGGTTTTCGCCTTTATCGCTTTGCTCGGATGGCGCGGCTGGGCGGGATGGCTCGGACGGCGTGCCCCACAGGTGGCCGCTGCCCTACTGACCGTCGCCGTAGCAACCGTCCTTGATGTTACGTTCAATCTGCCATGCGCCGAGAGCCGTGATGCGGTGTGTAAGGCGACCCCGTTCGCAGTGCGCCATGTTCATGAGGCCTCATCGGTTATTGTTGGCCTCGCCCTTGTGGCGCTCATCGGCCTGGTTGCTATCGCCTTCGCCGAACAGGACGGCTGGCGGGGCAGGGCCTGCGGGGTAGCAGCATTCGCCCTGCTCGTCGCGACTCTTTTGCTCGCCAGCGCCATCCTGCCCGCGTTTCTACCCTTGACGCAGGGACCGGTGCAGGCCGTCCAGGTACTGCTATGCTCGGGCTGGATCGCCTACCTGGCCGTGCATTTGTCGGAAGGCCGCTGTGCCGCAGCGATTCGCAGCATGCCGGCTAGTCTCAGCACGCCAGCAAATCGCAACACTGCGGAAGACTTCGGCAAACCGGGGAGCGACGATTCGTCGAGTGATAACCCTAGGACGGGCTGCCCATGACTGGACTAACGAGTACGCACAACACGCCGCGTGAGATGCGCTCTCCGAGCGGACACACCGTTCACATACACCGCTCCGAAGGCGAAAGCACGAAGGAGCCGTCGCACACCTACGCGCAGGCCTCCCCGGCTTCGGCAGCCAATGTGCCGACTCCTGCAGGCAGAATCAGACCAACCGCCGTTCTGCTCAGCGGCTGTGGTTTAGGATCGGCTTGCTGGGATCAGGTTATTGCCGCTCTTCCCGACTGGAGGATTATCACGGTCGACCGGCCCGGTCGTCTGGGCACCTCATGTGATGCCTTCCCATCGTTGGTCGCCGAGACCCGTTTTGTGCGCGAGCTTCTCGAGGATGAGGGAAGCGCCGTCGTCGTCGCGCACTCGATGGCATCGTTTCAGGCCGAGGCCTTAGCACGCCTCGTTCCCCACCTCGTCACCGCAGTGGTGCTCGTGGATCCTTCTGCGGCTCCTCTGAACGCTCACCATTCGCGTGTAGCACCGCGCCTGAGTGCGCTGGCAGCTCAACTGACGCGCCTAGGCCCTCTCCGTCGCTTAGCATCAGCGCTCTGGCGGGCTGGCCTCAAGGCACAAACGCAGCATCCGGAGCTTATTGATACCGCCCGCTGGATCCCCACGTGGAATAGCAGGTCCGCACTTGTAGCAACTCTCAAGGAGGCCCTCGCGTTCCGCGGCCAGGCCGCCGACCTTCTCATGTTGCGGCGCCGTCAGGGCAGCGCTGCACCGGTGCGTGCGATCATACTGGAAGCGCCCCCGTATACCTCCACCCGAGCACGGAAAGCGCTCCTCGCATCTTTCCGCAATGCACATGTCCGCCAGGTGCATTCTCGCCATCTCATGATGCTGGACGCGCCGGAGACCATCGCCGATAGCGTCACAGACGTCGGCAATCCGAGCACTTCGTTGCGAGCGTGAGGGATGCTGACTGCTCCTAAGCGCCAGCAAGATGCGCAGGCACTCCGATTCCACCTGCCATGAAAAGCGTCCTCATTCTACGAGCAGGGTCACCGATATGCCACCCGTGTAAACCACGGAGACTCCCACGCGTTCGCGACGATGTCAAACCGGTAATGCTCGTACCAGGACTATGATAGGCCAGGCCACGGTCAACAAAAGCCCGGCACTACCGAATGCAATCCTTCCACACGCCGCCCGAACATTTTCGCTGGCACTCAAGCGCGCCGTCGCAGTCCATCTACACGTCCCGCGAAGGCTTCGTCCACCGCAACAGATAGCGATAGTACAATCCCCGGCGTATGCGTGCCCCTGGCAGGAGATAGCGTGCCACAGTGCGAATTTGTGCCAGCGTCTGCGTCGGATCCGCAACGGGCACACCCTCCGGGTAACTCTCGTGGTGAAGCCAGGAGCTTACTCTTGCCACGGGCACACGCACTCCTGCGTGCGCCCAATCCGCGACGGATTGATTCGCAGCGACTCCTACCACAGCAAGGTCCCCGCCGGGCGCGAGCAAATCCGCTGCGCGCGTTAACGCGGCAGACAGCGGCATATGATGCACGCTGGCCACGAAGGTGATGAGCCCAAACTGCCGCTCACTGCGGTAACACATGAAGTCTTCGGAGACGACGGAGACGTTCGCCAGTTCAGAGAGTCGGCGGCGCGCCCGAGTGGCAGCGGTTTCATCCACCTCAATACCCATCGCCGTGTGCATGATCGGAGCCAGATGTTGCAGGAGGAGTCCATCACCGCAACCGACGTCTAGCAGATCCTCGTGCCGATGCTCCACGGCAATCTTCGCAATCCAGGGGTGATAGGCACTGTTGTGATTCCAGTAGGCCGCCATGACCCCATTCCAATTGCCGATCTACGGCAACACAACTCGGCCCGCCGTTTGAGGGCGATGCTGTTTGAACTGTGCGCGGAGGGGGACTTGAACCCCCACCCTCTAATACGAGGACTAGCACCTCAAGCTAGCGCGTCTGCCTATTCCGCCACCCGCGCAGATGACCGACGAGGCTGACGCCCCGAGCAACGAGTAAGAGGTTAGCACGTTGGCCGATCTGAAACCACCGACGATCAACCTGTGGCACTGTGAACTGCGTCGCCCCATGGTTGCCGACGCGGTCGGCGCAGCCCACTCCCCCGACGCAATCGGACTGATCGCGCAGGATGATGGTATTGCAGAACCGGTGAGAAAACCGAAGAGCGGATTTCACCATCTGTGTGGGCGACGATTAGGCTACAGAATATGTTGCGCAGCGATTTGACCACGGCACGTCTTTTCCTCACGCCGCCCACTGCCGCCGATGCGGAGCGAATCACGGCGATCTGCCAGGACGATGCCATCCAGCGCTGGACTACCATTCCATCTCCGTACACGCTGGAAGATGGGCAGGCATTCATCAGTGACATGGTCGAACCGGGTTGGCAGGCCGATAGCCCCAACTGGGCTATTCGGGAGCGTACGCGCAGCGCCGATCCACTCACCTCTCCCCTATTGGGAATGATCGGTCTGACATCCGATGGCACAACCGCCTCAATCGGTTACTGGGCCGCTCCCGAGGCCCGCGGACGCGGTCTGATAACCGAAGCCGTGCAGGCTGTTCTCGATTTCGGTTTCACGCAGATGGGTTTGCAGGTCATTACTTGGCGTTGCCTGATCGACGACGGCGAGCCCAACTGGGCATCGGCGAAGGTCGCATGGCGCACAGGCTTCACGTTCGAAGGTTATGCACGCGGAGCTGCCTCGAAGAACGGCCGCGCATATGACGCACTGCTGGCCAGTATTCTGCCGTCCGAACCACGCGCCCCGCAGCACGCATGGTTCGGCCCGGACGACACCCATCCTGGATTCGCTGACAGTCGCGATCCCGAGGCCCTGGTACGTCAATTCCATCAGATCTATCGCCTTCCAATAGTCTCCGATGGTCCTCGTGCGGATCGTGAACGTACACATATGCGAATGTCACTGGTGGCCGAAGAGTTCTGTGAATTGGTTGGAGCGATCTATGGCCAGCCTGCCCGCCGACTCGTCGAAGAAGCGTGGAGGAAAGCCGTTGACGCGGATCACCACACACGTGACACGGTGGAAGCCGCAGACGCGCTCGGTGACCTTGTGTATGTCATCTATGGCATGGCTCTGGAGTTGGGAATCCCCATGCGTGACGTGTTGGCAGAGATTCAGGCGTCAAATCTCTCCAAGCTCGATTCCGAGGGCAAGCCGATTTACCGTGCCGACGGCAAGGTCTTGAAGGGCCCGAATTACTTCCGGCCGGATATCCGCCGTGTGCTCGGCCTAGATTGACCTCCTCCGGTCACCTTCAACAATCCAGGCCTCGATCAGCCCTCCGGTATAGGACTCTCGCGGTTCCGTATATCGTGGCGCCCTTGGTAATCACCGTCCTTTGTTGCCGCTTTCGTTCCCGCACAAACTCTTTCGCGCGACGACCAACACACTTGCCGACGTGAATAGGCAGGCTACGTTTGTGCGACAGCGAGGACTCTGCGTCTCAAACGTAGCTGGTCACATGTATGGCTGACCGGACAATAAGTCGGCCACCCGTCCGTGAACAAGGTGGCCGACTGACGCGAGGGCGTTGTTACGACTCGCGATGCAGCGCTTCTGCCAGCAGCGCGCCAAAACCGCCGATCAGCGCGGCAATTGAGCCGAATAGCGTCAGGAAGGCGCCCAAGCCGCGTTCTGCACCATCAGCGAGTTCATTAGCCACATTGCCGTCGTTGAACAGCATTAGCACGAAGATGACCAGGAAAGCTCCACTGAGAAGAGCCAGGAGACTGCTGAGCAGTTTTGGCGTGCGATTGGCGAGGACAACATTGGCCAAAAGTCCTGCAACAACAGCAAGCAGTGCAACTGCAATAATCGCAATGCCACCACCCATGTTGCCATCCAGGATATTCATCGACCTCGTTTCACCGCCCGCTTCCCGTGTCAGGAACGGCAGGAAGACACCAATAAGTGCAATCAAGGCGCCGACTCCGAGCAGCCCCAATGAGATCCAGGCGAGAACGGACGGGCGCCTTTTAGCAGACCCGGCGTGGGCCACGTATTGCCCATAAGGCGCAGCCTGATAGCCGCCCGGCTGCTGGTAGGGATAACCTGCCGGCACGGCGCCGCCCGCCGCAGAGCCCTGCTGACCGTAATACGCATCTGGCTGCGGCTGCGATTGCTGATAGTTTCCTTGCGGTGGCTGGTTCGGCGGGAAACCCGGTTGCGGGTAACCGCCAGGTTGCTGTGGTCCGCCGGACTGCTGGTAGCCGCCGGTGGGTTGATAGCCCCCCGGCGCATTCGCCAATTGTGCTGTCGCCGGTACGGGTGAACTGTACACCGTCGGACGCTCATTTGCCCCCGGTGTCTGAGCATTGTACGGCTGTGGCGCCGATGGTGCAGAAGGCTGTTGCGGGTACCCGGCAGGCGCCTGGTACTGGGGTGCTGCGCCACCTGGGTATCCGCCGGCGGATTGTCCCGCAGTTGCGGGCGCACCGGGTGCCGAAGTCGGATATCCTCCCGGCGTAGCACCAGGCTGGGGCGGCACGGAGGCTGTGCCCTCCGCTCCAAGAGCAGCAGGCGGGAAGGTGGGAGCGGGTTGCGGTGCCGTTTTCGGCGTCCTCTCCGGCGATGGCACACTGGGTGGCGGCGCGGGCGACATCACACCGTCAACGGGCGATGGTTCCGAAGCTGCTGTATCCCGACCGGGTTCTTCGCTTGTCGACATTCTTCCTCTTTCTAACTGTGCTTGGCCGAGTGTTATCGGCTACTGGCCCGGAGTTTCCGGTTGATCCGCCTCCGGTGGAAATGGTTCATCGGAGTTCTGGGGGCTGTCATAGTGGTTCGTTTCGTCTGTCCTCGTTGATTCTTCTGCCTTCGTTGCTTCTTCTGCGACTTCGGCATTTTCAATGTCGTCAACAAGGCTGGCTGCAAGAATGTGTTGTGACAGCATGTCAATTCGCCGCTCCAAATGACGGCGTTGCACACTTCTCTGTTTCCGGCTCATCGCATCGAGAACAGGCAGTGCGCGTTCAATGGATTCCAGCTCGTCCCGCCATTGGCGCGCTTGCTGCGCAACTTCTGCCGTATTGGCCGATGCGTATAGAAACGTCACCTGTTCACGCAAGACCTGGCAGCGCGCAGAGAGGTCTTGGCGTGCCGTTCCAGAATCACCAACCCCCAACACACGTTGAAAACGACTGGTGATCCCCTGCGCAAACTGTGGATTGTCATTCATAAGTTTGCGCAGTTGCGGACCGTACTGCATGACGACGATAAACACAGCAGGGCCTGCCCGACGTGCCAGCTTAAGGAGAATCTTGAAGGATCCAGCCACGTATTTCCACCTTTCGTTATGACGAGTCTAGCGGGCAATTGTCATATTCACCGCAGTGACTCCATGCTAATTCTTTGAGCGAACAGGCAATAGGACTGTTGGCAGGTGCCACTATCACCTGAAATCGCGCGATTTGAGTCGTACCGATAGTGGCAGTTCTTCGAGTGCGTCCGCAACAAAATTCATGGCACCATTGCCGCGCTCCACCATGCCACGTACGATTAATCCCTGACTATGCAGCGCCACCATTCGGTAGCGCTGCCACAAACCGTGGGAGACTACGACGTTCAGTAGTCCGGTTTCGTCCTCCAAAGAAAGAAAGGTTATGCCACTGGCGGTATATGGCCGCTGTCGGTGAGTGACTATTCCTGCCACTCGGATTCTCACATCTTCCGGGACGTGGCTGAGGTCTGCGATACGTCGTATTCCCTGCTCATCCAGTTGCGGGCGTAGAAACTCCACCGGGTAAGACGCAGTAGAAACTCCGGTTGCCGCAATGTCGGCATCGGCCGCCTCTGCTTTAGTGATTTCTGGTAGCGGTGGCACTGTCCCGGCTGCCTCGGTGCCGGGAATTGTCGGCTGATAGTAGATACCCCGCCGCGTCCCATGCTCTGCCAGCGCATGCGCCAACCATATCCCCTGCCGTCGGTTTGTCCCCAATGAACGCAGAGCATCCGCTGCAGCCAGGGCTTCCAGTTCTCTTTCGTTTAGACGCGCACGGCTAGCCATGTCAGCCACACTGGAAAAGGGAGCATCGGCCCGCGCCTGGAGAATACGAGTGGCCGCTGATCCTAGACCACGCACCGATTCCAGCCCAAGGCGAACGGCAAGGTTGGGGCTCACATCTACCAGTTCGTGAGCTGCCATCTCACGTGCCGCACACTCTTCTACACAAGCTGCCTGTTGCGACGCGACGACGTCGGGCGGCAGAACGAGCACGCCGTGCCGCCGCGCGTCGGCCACCAGAGTCTGTGGTGAATAGAAACCTAACGGTTGCGCTGCAAGCATGCCTGCGTAGAACTCCTCCGGGTGATGCACTTTCAACCAGGCGGAGGCATACACCAGGTATGCGAAAGAAAACGCATGAGATTCAGGAAAACCGAACTCGGCGAAGGCTTGCAGCTTCGCATAGATCTCCTCACCCGTTTCCCGGTCGATTCCCTTGCCACGCATTCCCGCGAGTAGTTCACCGCGTAGCCGCTCCATTTGTTCCACTGACCGTTTGGAGCCCATCGCCTTACGAAGTTTGTCGGCCTGCGCGGGTGAGAAGCCTGCCGCATCAACCGCTATCTGCATCAGTTGCTCTTGGAATAGCGGAATGCCAAGAGTCTTTTCCAGCGCAGGTTGCAGCAATGGATGCGCATAGGTGACGGGTTCCTGACCGCGTCGTCGCCGCAGGTAGGGGTTGACAGAGTGTCCCTGAATCGGCCCGGGGCGGATTAGCGCGACCTCGATGACAATGTCGTAAAAGCATTCCGGGCGCAGCCGTGGCAGGGTGGACATCTGTGCCCGCGATTCAACCTGGAACACACCGACGGTATCCGCAGTTTGCAGAAGACGGTACACACGTGGATCTTCCTGAGCAAGGTTATGCAAGCCGAGTTCGTGCCCGTCCTCCCCGCTGATACCACGCTGCTGCAACACGGTGAATGCGATGCGCAGTGCCGTCAGCATCCCCAATCCGAGAAGATCGAATTTGACGAGTCCGGCTTCCGCACAATCATCTTTATCCCATTGCAGAACAGTGCGACCCGGCATGGATGCCCAACTCACTGGACACACATCAATAACCGGGCGATCACACAGCACCATCCCACCAGAATGGATCCCCAGGTGTCGCGGAAGATTCTGCATACGTGCGGCAAGCGCTGCAATTTCCGGTGGAATACCATCGGTTTGCCAGCGCTGGGTGAACAAGGCCTCCCTTCCCCGCTCCCGCAGAAAAACTGCCATATCCGCAGCCGCACGTTCTTTGGTCGGGTCGGACGTACGGCCACGCCCCCGCGGCACCCGGTGCTCAACCGATTTTGTCCAGTACTCAGCCTGCCCGGGATCATACCCGAGTGCCCGCGCAGCATCGCGGATGGCCAGCCGAGGTCGGTACGTAATGGTGTTGGCTACCTGTGCGGCTTTGTCCCGCCCATAGCGCTCGTAGACGTGTTGGATGACTTCCTCTCGGCGACCGGATTCAATATCAAGATCGATATCAGGTGGGCCGGAACGCCCCGGGGATAGAAAACGCTCGAACAGCATCTTATGCCGCACCGCATCTACCGCCGTAATACCAAGAGCGAAACATACGGCCGAATTCGCCGCTGACCCTCTCCCCTGGCACCAGATTCCCTGCTGTCGACAGAAGGAGACGATTTCTTCAACGATGAGGAAATAGCCGGGGAAACCAAGCTGGTTGATGACGTCGATTTCATGGTCGATCTGTGCCCATGCTGTGGGGTTCGCGCTGCGGGTGCCATAACGCTGTTGGCCTCCCGCATCCGTCAATGCCCGTAGCCAGCTCTGTTCGTCATGGCCCTCCGGAACCGGGAAGCGGGGCAGATTGGGAGTAACGAGAGCCAGATCGAAGGCGCACTCCTGCCCCAGCTGCGCTGCTGCATTGACCACTGCGGGACGATCTTTGTGCCAGGCAAGCATTTGCGCTCCAGAACGCAGATAACTACCGGATGCGGGCAGATAGGGATCGATTTCCTCCAGGGTCATACGCGCGCCTGTTGCCGCCAGTACATCTGCTACCGGCCGGTCCTGCGGGCGGGCATAGTGAACATTGCCGGTGGCAACAGCCCTAACTCCAGTATCGCAGGCTAGGTCTGCGAGTAGATCACAACGTTCCCGATCAAGTGGTGAACCGGTAGCGGTAAGCTCCACTGCCACATTATCTCTACCGAAAAGACCGATCAGCCGCTCAAGCTCACGCCGAGCTGCCTGCGGCGCCCACACCCCAGGCGTTTTCTCCAATGCTCGGCGCACTCCGCCTTTTCGACACCCGGTTAGCACCACCCAGTTTCCCGCACCGGCCTCAGCGAGCCCTTCCAGTGTGTAGTGCGCCTCGCCTTTCACTCCACTGGCTAACATGGCGGCACCAACGGTGTGGGATAGTTTCTGGTATCCGGTGGCATCGCGCGCCAGCAGCAGAATATGTTCCTCCGCCGCCTCCGGATTCTTGGTGCTTAGACCTTTCTTGCCCTTCGGCTCCCCCTTGGCGTTCCGGCCTTTGTGAGCGTCGGATTCCCTCGTGAGACTCAGAGCCTTTCGAATCTCCCTTCCCCTTTTGGGCCCTAGTCCCAACTTGTTGTCTGCATATTCTTCGTCAGGCTCCACCTCCCGGCATTCACCGGCCTCCAGCGTCAACTCGGTTCCTACCACTATCGGCATTCCGGCGCTGCGCGCCGGTACAGCAAGTTGCATAATGCCGGGAAAACCTGCGTGATCAGTCAGCGCTAACGCATCCAGTTCCAGCTCGCAGGCGCGGGATACGAGTTCTTCCGGTAACGACGCGCCGTCAAGAAAGCTGTAGGCCGAATGTACGTGCAATTCCGCGTAAGGAATACGCTGCCGAGAGCGCAGAAGCCTAGGCATAACTCCCCGCCTCCCACCACTGCCCGGCCTCCGCGTACACGAGGACGGCTCCGGCATCAACAGCGATTTGCAACCAGGCCCGACGCTGAGCCGAATGCGGATCCCACCAGCGCTGCTCAATAATCCACGGACCGGCAAAGTCCAGGATCCTCCACTGGCCATAGGCCGCTTGTTTGCCTCCTACCTCCTTCTGCCCACTTGCCACGCGCGCTTCCCACATCACCTGTTCTCCAGCACGCGAAGTCCGAAAGTTCTCATCGGCTACCGGCGAAGCGTAAGTACCACGCGAAACGCTTGCATGACGCGAAGCGTTAGCATGGCGCCGTATCAGTTGAAAGGGGCGGGGATCGGCACACCCTCGCCCGCATGTCAGTACCCCCAGTCCGGATACGTGAAGAGGATGGCCACACTCGCCTGTGACGTCGATGGTGATCGGCGTGGGATGCAGCAAGGCGGGCGGGGGGTCGGGGATTCCTCCCGGCCAAGGGAACTCTTTTTCCTTCCCGCTGCTCGGGAAGACTTGTCCCCATGGACATTCTTCGTAGCGGTCTGCAGGTAGACGCCCGCCAACGTTATAGGCAACTCGTACTCCGTCCTCACCAACCAGCGCCTGCATACGCACGGCCGTACGCGCAGCAAGTTCGTCACCGGCACTACGCCCGCCCCACAATGGTTGCGGCCGGTAACCTGCGGGCAACATATCTGCCATGTGTAGCTCGAGCCGACAAATCGCGGACCCGCCACCATCTGCATCTATCCAACTGGCAAGTTGCCAGCGCACTCGATCCGTGATGTCACGTGCGCCACCACCGTCCATCATCCAGGAACGGGTGAGGTCATCTCCCGATTCCAGTACAGCAGTAATCGTGAGTTGACCTCCGGTCAGCCCCCGGGACGCCATCTCATTGCTGAGCTGCTCCGCCAATATACGAGCAGCGAAAGCCGCTGCCTCCGCCTGCTGCAACGGTGGTTCAAAACTGCGTGATAGTGCCAGGTCTTGTGCCCGCATGCCCTGCGGGTGGAGTCGCATATCGGCTCCGGATGCCAGCACCCACAGTTGGTTTCCCATCGCGCCAAAACGAGTGGTAAGTGCGGCTGCCCCGAGACAGTGAATACCACCCAGCGTTCTAATTCCCAGCCGAGCGAGTATGCCAATGTACTGTTCGACCTCCGCTTTTCTTCCCATTACCGGAAGGGCATTCAACACCTGTGTGGCAGGTTGCGCCGCTAGGTAGTCGGCTGATTCGGCCGAAGAAAGCATAAGACTCTCCCGGGCCGCCAGCAGTGTGGCAAGAGTTCCTTCCGCAAAACCCACGTTTGCCTCACAGCCAGCAATATCTGCAATTTCCCCGATCAGAGCCTCCGCCAATGCCTGTTCTGAACCCGCAGTGCGTACAGCACCGCGGGATGTGAAAATCACGCTGCCCGGTTCCAGTACGGTGAGCCGCGCGATGTGACGGTCCAAAGCTTGCAATATCGGCTCAAAACGCCGCATACCCCGTTCGGGGTCAGGGGCAAGCAAGACGGTTTCCGGACAAGTCGCATGCGCCTCCCTCCGGCTCATTCCCGGACGAATACCACGCCGCTTGGCCCAAGCGTTAACAGCCAGCACGCCCTTTCCGCCGCACACGGCAGCCGGGGTACCGACTGGCACTTCACCGGAAATTTCGGCTGCGGTCACCTCCCAATCAGGTATCCACACTGCTCCCTGTCTCATGCGCCGACTCCCTGATGTGACCGCAGATGCCTACCGCGTGGCGCTACGGCATCGGTAGCGGGAAGGGACTCTTTGGGTATGACCAGCCGGGACCGTGTACTCTCCTCCGGCACGGCATGCAGAGTTTGCTCAGGCTGCCAGCCACGGCTAGTAATACGTATACGGCAGGATGATTTGGCCGGGCGGCTCAGTTCCAGAACAAGATCACTGATATGTCCGCTTCCGCCACGCATTCCTTCCGCAGTTATGAGGCTACCCATAACCTGTTCCCGCGTATCCCAATTTTCAGCGAGGAGCAGCGCGCCCCGAGAACGTGCCCTGTGGGAGAGCAACCGGCGTTCCCTTCCGTCAAGCAGAATATCCCGCCCGACGACGACGCTATCGAAGCCATCAATCGCGGCCGTAAGCACCTGCGTAACCGCTGCAGGCTGTGGCATTGGTACGTGCACCATCCGCTTCAGATCCCCGCCAAGAAGCGACACCGCGGCCCAACTCAAATCCGGCATCCCCACGCATGCGGTCCACGCGCCTTGCGCACTCACCGTGCCGACCAGGAGGAGGGTTACAAGACGCGCTCCTCGTACGCCCAGGGTCATACCATGCGGTAACCCATAAGGAAAAAGAGAAGATACTCCCTCTGGCACATTCCAAGTGGCACCGTGCCACGCCTTCTCTGCGGATGGCACCGCTGCCGACCGTGTCAGCCCCACCGAAACTTCCGCCTGTGCAAGCGCCTGCCGTGCGGCAGTCAATCTGCTTGCAGCATCGTCACAGCGTTCCAGACGACCGGTCATACCCCTCACCCCCATTCGAACTTTTGTTCGAAACAAGGGTAGAACACCCCTCCGACAGATTTCTACTCAAAATTGGTCCGGGTAACACATGCATACCGCACACGCCGATGGCCGCAGGCAGTTCCCGGCGGAGCTACCTGCGGCCACAAAATTACGGGTACGCCGCTTGTCCGGCGCAGCATAACCGTCAGCTCAGTTTGAGGAGAACTTTCGACGATCCAGTAGATCGATCCCCGGCGGTTTCAAATGCTTCAAGCGCATCTTCTATATCGAAGGTATGCGTCAGCAGCGGCTCTACATTCAAGCCATCTGCCGTGGCCGCAATCGCATCCGTAATCTCATCAGAGAAACGGTAGGAGCCAACGTAGTCAATCTCCCGCGTTACCAATTGCCCCAGCGCTACAGGCACTTCGCCCGCTGGGAGATTGCCTACCTGCACAAACCGTCCACCGCGTACCACGGATAGAAAAACATCGCCCAGTGCGCGCGGAGCTCCAGAAGCATCGAAAGCAATATCGACATCAACCGGTAGCTCCTGGCCCGCCGACCGGTCAAGCACATGGTCCGCTCCAAGTTGTTCGGCGATACTAAGAGCCGTCGGCGATAGATCGGCCGCCCACACTTCAGCCGCGCCAGCATGCTTTGCTGCAGCAACTACCAGCGATCCTATTGGACCCGCGCCATTGACCAGGATGCGTTTACCCCGCACACCCCCGGCACGCCCAACCGCATGTATCGCCACACCAAGCGGTTCCGCAACCGCCCCATGCCGCGTAGAAACATTCTCCGGCAAGGGGCGAATCATTTCCGCACGCACCACACGATAGGTGGAAAAACCGCCCTGCTCGTGCGGTAGAAAAGCAGCCGAACCGAAATAACGGACCTCAGGCCACAGATTGTCTCTCCCCCGCAGATGCGCGGGAACATGATACTCCCCCACTGGTGTTGCGGGATTCACCGTCACAGCCTGCCCAAGTTCCAAGCCCGCTACACCGTCGCCAAGCTGGTCAATCCGACCTGCCACCTCGTGCCCAAGCACCAGCGGCTCCCGGAGAATGGCGGTGCCGGACGCACCGTGTTTCCAATACGCGAGGTCGGATCCACAAATCCCGCCATACTCCATTTTGATACGAACCTGGCCGGGACCGGCTTGGGGGTCTTCGATTTCAGTGACGCGCAGGTCACCTGCGCCATAGACAGTTACAGCTTTCATTATGCAGCATCCTTTGGATCGGTAAGGTCTCGTCCCGTCGTGTCCGGCATGAATACGGAGGAGAGGAAGGTCGAAGCAGAGTAGAACACCATCAAGCAAGCCAATGGAATCCACGACTTCGTAACTTCCACCAGTGTCGCGGCAACGAATGGCCCCATTCCCGCCGTGATGAGGTTCGGAATCTCTTTGGACAGCGCCAGCGCCTCGTAACGTCGTTGCGAGCCAAACATCTCCGCCATGGTGATGTTCTCAAGCGAGAAGAAAGCAAGCACCGACAAGTTGTGCAACGCAATATAACTGACGTAGAAGGTCAGGCTGCCCGGCTCCTGCGAAACAATAACGTGGAATAGTGGGAAGGCAAGAATCATTGCGCTGACCGTAATAGTGCGGTAGATAGCGCGTCGTCCGAATCGGTCTCCCAACAGACCAATCAGCGGAACCGTGACAAACCCAACCAGAGACGAGTAGATTACGACATTTGTGGCAACGGAACGCGGGAAGAGCAAGAAATCGACGATGAAGGAGACCAGGTAGGTCTGAATCATGCCGGAATTACCCGACTGGCCGAATCGTAGGAAGAAAGCAAACCAGAATGCCTTACCCGAGATCTTCGCCGTCGGCCTGACAACAACTTTCTCCAGATCCTTCTTTTTCTCCGGAATGGGCTGGTCATAGGCTTCCAGCAGCTCCTCCTGCGTCGCCTCGTAAACCGGAGTCTCCTTCAAATGAATTCTGATCCACACAGCAGCTACCATCACCAGCACCGAGCCGAGGAAGGGGATTCTCCATCCCCACGCAATAAGAGCCTCCTCCGACATAACTGCCACAAGGACTCCCCATACGGCCGATGCGAATAGCGTGCCGCAGTTCGTTCCAAGGGCAACCAGGGACGAGATAACTCCGCGATGCCTAGTTGGCGCATACTCCGCCAGCATGACCGCCGCGCCTGAGATCTCCGCACCGGCACCGAAGCCCTGCACCAGACGCAGGATGACGAGCAACAGCGGTGCAAGGAAGCCGACCTGGTTATAGGTTGGCAGGCAGCCAATAAGCGTGGTGGCCACACCCATCATCGTGATGGTGATGAAGAGGACTTGTTTACGTCCGACCCTGTCACCGAGTCGGCCGAAGTACCACGCTCCGACTGGACGTGCGAAGTATCCCACGCCATAGACGGCCATCGATGCCATAACAGCAACACCGGTACTTCCTTCCGGGAAGAACAAATCCTTGAACACCAGCGCAGCGGCTAACGAATAGAGCTGGAAATCCATGAATTCGAGCGCCGTTCCAAGCCACCCCGACATCGCCGCTTTGACCAAGTCGACGGTCGTTCGCTCGGCAAGCGGAGCCTTCGTCGGCTCGCTCACTGTTTCAGACATACGTTGTCTCCTTAACGTGCAGTCGCGCGGATCGCGCGAACTCTTTTCTGCTGCGGCGGAACCGCCATCCGGACCCTGCGATGTGGGACGGCAGCCTCGTATCACCGTCGCCCTACGGTTCGTGATCCGGAGTTCTCTCCGCCTGCCAAACAGATCGATTGAATCAATCCATGCTGAACAGATGTTCAGCTTAGATAAACACAGCGCTATACCGCGGGAATGAAGGAACCTTCCCCACACTCCCTTGGTAACGCGGCTAGATTGGTGGTTTCAGTTGTGTTGTTATACCTGTGTTAGTTCAGCTACCGCAGTGGTCGACTGCGCGCAGTTGGTATAGGCCGCCGGTAGCCGTGCATTTTTCTTACCGTTGAACCCGTGCACCTCCACCTGCCACTAGTCGCTCCACCTCATCCAACGATGCCATCGAGGTATCCCCGGGCGTCGTCATGGCCAGCGCACCGTGAGCCGCACCGTAGTCGACTGCGACGGCGACGTCGTCGAACTCCATCAGACCGTAGATCAGGCCGGAGGCGAAGGAGTCACCACCTCCAACGCGATCAAGAATCTCCAGATCATTGCGTTGCAGCGCCTGCGCGAAACCTTCCTTACGCGACCACGCGATAGCACCCCAGTCGTTAACGGATGCCGTTTTCACCGCGCGTAGAGTCGTGCCAACAACCTGAAGGTTCGGGTAGGACGCCGATACACGCTCAATCATTTCCTGGAAAGACGCGACGGGAAGCACAGACAGATTCTCATCCATTCCTTCCACCTCAAAGCCAAGCGCTGCGGTAAAGTCCTCCTCATTGCCGATCATCACGTCAACGTACGGCGCCAGCTCGCGGTTGACCTCCTGCGCCTTGGCCTGACCTCCAATTGACTGCCACAGTGACGGGCGATAGTTCAGATCGTAAGACACAGCGGTTCCGTAGCGCTTGGCAGCGCGCATCGCGGCCTTCGCCACCGCGGCCGTTGTTTCGGACAGCGCGGCGAAAATACCGCCCGTATGCAGCCAGCGCACACCCAGTTTGCCGAAAAGATAGTCCCAATCCACGCTGCTGGCATCCATCTGTGAAACTGCCGTGTTTCCACGATCAGAGCAGCCGACCGCTCCACGGACACCAAAACCTCGTTCGGTGAAATTAAGCCCATTGCGCACCGAGCGGCCGACGCCATCGGAAGGTACCCACTGGATGAAACGCGTATCGAGGCCGGAGGCGAGAATGAGGTTTTCCGCCAAAGCTCCTACCTCGTCACGCACGAGAGCGGTTACGATTGCTCCCTTCTTTCCAAAGCAGCGACGCAGCCCGCGCGCGACGTTGTATTCCCCTCCTCCCTCGTAGACATCGAAAGACCGTGCGGTGCGAATCCGTCCTTCCCCGGGATCAAGCCGCAGCATGACCTCTCCCAGAGCCACAATGTCATATGCGCAATCTACTGCCGGGCGCAGCGTAAGCCCGGTACTCATCTCTCACCCCTAGCAATCGCAATCGCCTGTGCCGAAAGGGCCGTTATCTCATCAAACTTGTGCTGTGC
Organism: Actinobaculum sp. 352; assembly: GCF_003957265.1. NCBI lineage: Bacteria > Bacillati > Actinomycetota > Actinomycetes > Actinomycetales > Actinomycetaceae > Actinobaculum > Actinobaculum sp. 352. The sequence continues at coordinate 63,858 of NZ_RQSN01000009.1, forward strand.
CACCATTGACCGGGTGATCATCCAGGAGCCACCGACCGAAGGGATAAAGGGCTGCTCCAGCCACTCAGTCATATTCGCGGCGCTAATGCCACCCGTGGGAAGGAATCGCACCTGCGGGAAAGGCGCCGAGAACGCCTTGAGTACCGGCAGACCTCCCATAGCTTGAGCGGGGAAAAACTTCACCGTCGTCATACCGGCATCGAGAATTGCAATGATCTCCGTTGGGGTTGCTCCTCCAGGTACGAACGGTATGTTCTGCGCCCGCGCGACCTGCGCAACCTCGGCAGAGAAGCCGGGCGAGACCAGGAAGGTGGCGCCGCGCGCAATTGCAGCCTCAGCCTGCACCGCGTGGATCACGGTCCCCGCTCCGACGGTCAGACCCTCTACCTGCCGCATTGCCTCGATAGCTGCGGCTGCCCCTTCGGTGCGGAAGGTCACCTCGGCACAGTGAATACCGCCGGCTACAAGTGCCTGGCCGGCAGCGAGGGCATCGCGCGGGTCATCGATAACAACAACGGGAACTACCGGATTTGCCGCCAGGAGTTCAGCGATCTGTTCTTCGCGCGTATCTTGCACGCCTAGTCACGCCCCTTAATCTTGGAAATTGCTTCGTACAATCCGTTCAGGTAGACCGCACCCATCGCCCGGTCATACAACGGATATCCCGGTCGCCCGGTCTCACCCCAGACCATGCGGCCATGGTCGGGCCGGACATACACATCCGGGCACGTGTCATGAATCGCCTCCATAATTGCTTCCATATCCAGCGAGCCGTCGGAGGAGAGATGCGCCGCCTCTTGGAAGTGTTTTTCGCCCAGATGCCGCACATTACGCACATGCGCAGCCGCTATGCGCCCGCGTTCACCGAATTCACGGAAGATGGTCGGCACATCATTGGATGGATTGGAGCCCAGCGACCCCGAACATACGCACAGTGAGTTCGCGGGCGAATCGACTAGACGGACAATCTTGTCGAGGTCGTCACGCGAGTTACATATGCGCGGGATTCCAAACAGTTCCCAGGCCGGATCGTCAGGGTGCACCGCCATACGGATCCCGACTTTTTCGCAGGTGGGAATGATTCCCTCCAGGAAGTAGCGATAGTTTTCACGCAGGTCGTCGGCGGAAATACTCTCGTATTGGGCAAGTACCGATTCCAGCTGCGAGAGCCGCTCCGGCTCCCAGCCGGGCAATGTGAATCCCCCTGACCCGGCGGCAGTGCGGGCGACGATCTCCGCCGGCGTCATTCCTTCCACGTCGGCGTGGTTGTAATAGAGACAGGTGGAGCCGTCCTCGTTTTCGTGGTAGAGCTCGGTGCGCAGCCAGTCGAATACCGGCATGAAGTTGTAGATCACGACTCGAATGCCGTATTCAGCCAAGTTTTTCAGGGTCTGACAGTAATTCGCAATGTACTGGTCGCGGGAAGGTTTGCCGAGTTTGATCTCTTCGTGCACATTAACCGATTCGATCACCTCGCACTCCAGGCCGGAGGCGTTGACCTGTGCAACCAGCTTTTGGATCGCCTCGCTCGCCCATACCTCTCCGGCTGCGTACTGGTTGAGCACGCCCATTATGCCGCTCATACCGGGAATCTGCCGGATGTACTGCAATGGAATGGGATCATAGGCTTCGCCGTACCAGCGAAATGTCATTTTCATGACTACTCACTCTCCTTATTGAGAACCTCAGCGAGAACAGCCCGGACTGCTCCCGGTCCGGCGATGAGTCGGCTGAAGTAGTTTTCGACTTTCGCCGCGAGCGGGGTTTCATACAGATCGACGGCGAAGATCTCCGCGTTTGCGAGGATGGGGTTGAGCGCCTCGTGCACATCAATGTGGTCGCCCAGTGCAATATGCGACACATGTGCTTGCAGCTCTTCCAGGAGCGGATCGGAAGAGGGCGTGAAGGGCGCGCCGTCGTCGGCAATCCCCATGAGGTAACGGCACCAAAGTGCGAATACCAGCGGAATGACTTCCAGTTGCTCCAGGCCAAGCCCACGCTCGAGGTATCGTTTGATCGTCTCACCGAAGCGGATAGGAAGCTTCTGGGACGTGTCCATGGCGATACGCGCCGGATCGTCAGGGAGATACCGGTTGGGAAAACGAACAGTTTCCACTTCTGTTAAGAAGTCCGCCGGGCTTACGATTCCCGGATCGACGACGACGGGTAGACCCTCGCTCCATCCCAGACGATGGACGAGTTCCGCCAGCAGCGGATCACGCATCTCCGCGTCAATCGTTGGAAAACGGAGTAGGCAGCCCGTCACTGCCAATGCCGTGTGCAAGGGATTGAGGCATGTGGTCACCTTCATATGCTCAAAGGCGTCGCATACCTCGCGACTGACCATTTGCACGCCGTATTCCTCGAAAGGTGGCCGCTGCGCCGCAAAATTGTCCTCGATAACAAGGTACTGAGCCGACTCTGTATTCACGAAGCCGGCAACCGGAGTTTGGCCCGCGGTCACGAGTCCCATGTCGGAAAAGCCAAGCTCGGCAAGGCCATCGGCCACCGACTGATTCGGCAGCGGTGTGATTTTGTCAATCACCGAGATGGGGAAAGCGACACGGCTGCCATCGCGTGCCCACGCCACGAACTCGGGCGATACTGCGCCTCGCTCCGCCCAGCCGGCGATAATGGTGAAAATGGCGTCCCGCAGCTTGTCGCCATTGTGGCTGAAGTTATCGCAGGACAGCAAGGTGATCGGCGGTCCCCCGGCCTCCCATCGGCGCAGCAAGAGGGTAGCGAGAAGCGCCATGGCATGCGACTGCTGCTGGTGAGGATCCGCAGTTATGGCGTGACGCGCAGCCGCGGCAAGATCGCCGGAAGAGTCACGCACTGCGTACCCCTTCTCCGTAATTGTGAGGGACACAAGAGTGACCTCCTCCCGCACCGCTACCTCCATCAAACGTTCGAAATCGGCTATCCGACTCGCGGCTAGTGCCTCGCTCATACCTGCAATCACATCGAGACTGCGCGTACCGTCGGGATTGAGGGTCACGCCGAGTGTCATCAGATCGTGCGGCGCCAATTGGAGATCTAATTTCGCAGCATCTCGCGGCACAACCGCCGTGATGGGCCATCGCTTCCCATCGGCAATCATGGAGTGTGCGATCTTTGCAATGAAGACCCGGAAGATATTTCCGGGGCCAAGATGTACCCAGCGGGGTGTTTCCCTTCCGGATGTCTGCATCTGTGCAACGTCGAAGGTCGGCACGGAAATACCCGCCGTCGCATAATCTGTGCCTTGTTTCAGCCCAGCGATACTGAGTTCCATACGGTCACCATTGAACCTGTCTACCTAGCGTTTACGATAGCAAAACGCTCGTTTGTCTTTTCAATACAATCATCCACACTTCGCGGTAAAGGCGATACCTCAGCAGAGGCTTTGTGGGCCATCCCACAAAATTGCCGTGAGCCGTGCACGAGCCCCTATCGTGTCCACGGCGATACGGACCATTGGAACCATGAGGAGCGAACGCGATCACTCGGCCCGCCGGGGCCGCAGTAGCGCCGATTAGGGACGGAGCAGCCCGTGTACCCAGCTTGGATAATTTGTCATATTCACACACGGTAAAATGCCGTTCATGGCAAGTACGAAACAGTTGGCGAGCGTTGCGCGAGCATTGACCATCCTTGAATACCTCGCCAGAGGAACCAACGATGGCATACCACTGACCACAATTGCCAAGGACCTGAAGATTAACAAGGCGACAGCCCACTCCACTCTCGCAACGTTGCGCGAGCGGGAATGGGTGGAGCAGGTGCCATCCACCGGCCACTACCGGCTCGGCGAGGGAATTCGTCCCCTCGCCGAGTACCGTACCGCCCGGCAACGTATCGTCGACGATCTTCACCCATCACTTGTTGCCATCTCGCGCCGTTTCAATGAGCTCGTGCACCTGGGCGCACTGAAGGGCCAGCACATCGTCTATCTCGATAAGGTAGAACCCGACCGCGCCATCCGCGTCGTCTCAAAGATTGGCCGCGAGGCCAGCGCCGTACGCACGAGTCTCGGCCGAGCACTAATCGCCAGCCAACCACAACGCGAAGAGAGCCTGCCCTGGTACATGTCCGACCTAGACCTGCAGTCATCTTCGCCTGAACGCAAGACCGATATTGAGCGAGCCGTTCGCGAGAACTTCCTCCGTTTCGACAACCTGGGATGGACAGAGGACATTGGCGAATTCGAAGACGGAATTGCCTGTGTCGCAATCCCGATAACGATCAACGGCAGCACGGATATTGCCATCTCCATTTCCACCCCGATCGAACGCATGAGTGAGAAACAGCGCCCGCTCTTCGCCCGTGGAATGGCGGAGGAGATCGCAAAACTACCGACTTCGGCCGCTGTCAGTGTCCCCGCCGCTCTCATCGTGTAGAAACAAGCGATTGCCGTCCTTGCGTTGAGCGACTACGGTAAAGACATGGATCTTTCACGACCAATGGCGCCCGATCCCTATGAGATTCTTCCCGCCTTCCCTGCCTTCACTCTCGCAAGTGCGGATCTTGAAGATGGTGCACCTATGCCACCGTTGTATGCCGGTGTGGGAGACAACATTTCGCCACAGTTGAGCTGGTCAGGATTCCCTGCTCACACTCGCGGCTTCACCCTCAATTGCTTCGATCCGGATGCTCCGACACCCGCCGGATATTGGCACTGGACTGTCATTGATCTCGATGCCGAGACAACCTCGTTGCGACGCGGGGCGGGTACCTCCGATCTGGCTTTGCCCGGCGATGCCCATCACGTGCGCAACGACAGCAACACGCTCTCATACACGGGTGCCGCTCCGCCGCCCGGTGATCGTCCACACCGCTACATCTTCGCCGTCCACGCGCTAGATGTGCCAAGCCTGGGACTCAACCCGCAGGAAGCCACCGCGACGGCCGTTGCCTTCCAGACACTCTTCCACACCATCGCGCGAGCGCGCCTTACCGTAACCTTCCAACGCTAAACGGGCTCAGGTACGCCGCCCCAACGGGGCGATACGCGACTTCGGCGTGCAGGCGCTTAGCCGCACTTCCAACACTAGCTTCAATCAGCTCGGAACGTGGGCCAGCATACCCGTGCCTTGCCTGTACACCTAGAGGATGAAGCCCGTGCCTTGCCTGGGCGCCTAGAGGATGAATATGCGGCACTCTCTGCCCGAGGATTCCCGTTTCGCCAGCACGGCTTCTCGCGCGCCGCATACCGTCAGCTGCCTTGACGCCGTTAAGCTATGGGCGTGTTTCATATCGTCTTCTACGAACCCCGAATCCCCGGAAATACTGGCGCCGCGATCCGACTTGCCGCTTGCACCGGTTCCACTCTTCACCTCATTGAGCCGCTTGGTTTTGACTTCTCTGACACGCATCTGAAACGGGCCGGTCTCGACTACCACGATCTCGCCAATGTTCATATTCATCGAGACTTCGATGCATTTCTCGGCACCGTTGTACCCGCGCGTGTCTTTGCCTTCACCGGCCACACCAGCAACAACTTCGCCGCGGCGTCCTACCAGCCGGGTGATGCGCTCCTATTCGGCCCTGAACCAAGCGGACTGCCCGCGCGGATCATCAGCCATCCCACGATAACGCAGGCGGTGCGAATTCCCATGTTGCCCGGTCTTCGTTCGCTCAACCTGACAAACTCCGCATCGATAGCTGTATACGAGGCATGGAAGCAAAACGGCTACGCGGGCGCATCCGATTTCTCTTGATACGATGCCGAGCTCGCACCCGAAGTTCACCGCGCGCCGGTGGCCTCCGCTGGCATATGCCACACAGCGGCGCGCTTCTAGAACCAGGAGGTTCCAGATCCACCCTCGTACGCCTCTGCAACCGGCCCCAGCAACTCGTCAACCGGTATCTCAAGCGCTTCCGCCAGACGCAGCAGAGTAAAGAACCGCGGGTTAGCCGCCTTATTCGAATGCCGATCAGAACGCGCCGCCTCCATAAGCTGATAGTGCCCGCGGTCTATACCTGCGCGCAACGCAACTTCCTCTTGTGATAGTCCGAGTTCCCGCCGACGGCGCCGCAAAGCTTCCGCCAGCACCGACGCGAAATACCTTTCAAGAGGGGAGGACTCAGCCATACCCCTAGCTTCAGAGGGTAAACCCCTCTATGACGACGGGGTATACCCCGCTGACCAGCACTTTTTCATTCTCCGCACCTCACGCCGACCGGCGATAGCGCAGTTCCCAACAGGCAACGGCACTGGCAGCAGCCACGTTGAGCGAGTCGACGTCTCCTGCCATGGGAATAGTCACGCGGTAGTCGGCATGCCCTATTGTCGACTTGCGTAGGCCTGCACCTTCGGTTCCTAGAATCAGCGCCAGGCGAGAATCGGCCCCCGAGCAACGGGGAAGCGCAGCGAAGTCATCCAACGGCACGGCATCCTCATCCAGCGCCAGCGCCGCGGTAACAAAGCCGACCTCGTGCAGCCGCGCCATGGAATGCGGCCAGTCCGCAATTCGTGTCCACGGGACTTGAAACACCGTCCCCATCGACACTCGCACCGATCTCCGGTAGAGGGGGTCGGCGCAATCGTTCGTCACAAGCACCGAATCCACACCGAGCGCGGCCGCAGAGCGGAAGATCGCTCCGACGTTCGTGTGATCGACGAGGCCTTCCAAAACGACAATGCGATGTGCGCCGTCGTCGCCAACACGCCGCAGGAGCTGCAATGGATCTTCCAGCGGCGGTCGATTCATACAGGCCAGCGCGCCTCGATGGAGGTGAAAACCGACTATCTGCTCCAGCTCGTGTTCTTCCGCCACAAAAATCGGGGTCGCACCGCCGTCGGGCGCACCCGTGGCCTTCTCAATAGCCGGAATCAGGTCGGGAAGCCACCGCGTTGCGGTGAGAAAGGAACGCGGCACATGACCAGCGGCAATGGCGCGGACAATCACCTTGGTGGACTCGGCGACATATAGACCATGCGCCGTCTCCAAGCGGCGTCGTAGAGCCACATCGGTTAAACCGGTGTAGTCGACCAGTCGTTCATCATTCAGATCACGAACGCTTACAAGCACGCACTCAGCCTGCCACGCTCCGTTCAGCCGCTCAAATGTGCACACGTGTGCTTGAAACGCACACAGTCGCGTCGTCGCCCAGAAGGGGCCGGAACGAATGACATCGCTCCGGCCCCATGGCGTGTACGTCTACCGCTGCAGCGGGTTTCCTCCGCCGAGCGGATCGTTCGGATCGAACGGCGGTATCGGAGGCTCCGGGGCATCCGGGCCGCTCGGCAAGTTCGGACGTTGTCCGGCTTCGGAAGCAGGATTGAACGGCTCACCGGCGGCAATAACCGACGCATCAGCCTCGTCCGCAGCCTTGCTCACCGCGCCCTTCGCATCTGCCAACGCTTCATCGATATCGGGCAGAGCAGTCTCTGCCAGCGACTCCGCAATATCGGCAGCGCCTTCAGCGTCAACATGACCAGGTCCCTCGCCATCGGCGTCACCGCCGAAGCCACGGGACACTGCCTGCAGCGCCGCCGTAAGCTCTGTCGGAAGGATCCACAACTTCGAGGAACTCGAGTTTGCGATCTGCGGCAGAGTCTTCAGGTACTCGTAGGAGAGCAACTTGGAATCCACATTGCCACGGTGAATAGCCTCGAAGACCTGCAAAATAGCCTTCGATTCACCTTGCGCCCGCAGGATGGTGGACTGCGCCTGACCTTCTGCCCGCAAAACGGCCGACTGTTTCTCACCCTCAGCGGTAACAATCTGCGACTGCTTCTCACCCTCGGCTCGGAGAATAGCGGATTGCTTCTCACCCTCGGCCGTCAGAATCGCAGCGCGCTTGTCACGCTCGGCCTTCATCTGCTGTTCCATCGCTCCCTGCACGGTCGGCGGCGGATCAATAGCCTTCAACTCAACACGTGACACCCGGATTCCCCACCGTCCGGTGGCTTCGTCCAGCACGCCACGAAGCTGTCCATTGATCTGATCCCGTCCGGTGAGTGCCTGCTCCATGTCCATGGTGCCGATGATGTTACGGAGAGTGGTCACGGCCAGCTGTTCAATAGCCGTCATTGGATCGGCGATCTCGTAAGTCGCGGCCTCCGGAACCGTCACCTGATAGTAAATAACCGTGTCGATCGACACATTGATATTGTCAGACGTGATCACCGGCTGCGGTGGGAAAGGCACCACTTGCTCACGCATATCAATGCGCTGGCGAGCCGAATCAAGGAACGGCACCAGGAAGTGCAGGCCAGGCTGCAACGTCTTGTGGTACCGGCCAAGCCTCTCAACGATTACCGTATAGCCCTGATGCACCATAAGCACCGCGCGGAATGCGGCGATCACGACGAGGACGAGTAGCAGAATCAAAACCAAAAGGAAGAAACTTCCCGCCGGGTTCTCGCTGAAATTCATGTAACTCCTTTACCTAGTCTCGTTGTTCTCCGGTGTCGGCCGCCCGCTTCCCGTTGCGTCCGCATGTGTGGCCACAACCGCGACGACGCCATCGATTGCCAAGACGACGACATCCGTGCCCCGTTCAATCCGTTCGCCGTTGGTGCGTGCAGACCAGACGTCACCGCCGATCTTCACACGACCCGCGCGTTCGTCCACATCCGTCACCGTATGCGCTGACCTCCCGACTTGCGCGTATACATTCCCCGCTGCTGCGCCCCGCGGATTAATGTGCCGCTTTGCCCAAGGACGTGCGAAGAAGACCAACAGGGCCGCCACTACGGAGAACATGATGATCTGCCATACCAGCTCACCGGTGAAGGCAGCGAGAATCGCTGTGGCAAGGGCCGCTCCGCCAAACATGAGGAAGGTGAAGTCGACCGTGAATGTCTCGATGATGACGCATGCGAGAGCGATAATGCCCCAAATTTCCCAACTCATGGGTACTCCCTTCTCGAGTGGCACTGTCAATCGGACCCAGTCTAACCGCCTTCGGTGACAACAGCAGCCCCAGGCCCTGGGGAGTAATCCCCAAGAGAACTCACTGCGTGACTACACGTTTGCCCGGGCGCTGAAACGACCGCCGTCACGCGCAACAGTCAGCGGTATTCCAAACAGCGCACTCAGGTTAGCGGAGGTTAAGATCTCTTCGATAGGCCCGGCTGCGAAAAGACGACCATCTGCTAACAGCATGACATGCGTGAAACCCTGTGGAATATCCTCCACATGATGGGTGACGAGCACCGTGGCGGGAGAAAAAGGATCTCCTGCCAACGCTGTCAGTGTTAGCAGCAGCGACTCACGTCCACCCAGGTCCAGCCCGGATGCAGGTTCATCAAGTACTAGGACTTCCGGGTTGGGCATGAGTGCGCGCGCAATGCCGACTCGTTTCCGCTCCCCCGATGACAACGTGGCGAAACTGCGATCCGCCAGCGCGGCTACGCCGAGTTCGCCTAGCAACTTTTCGGCGCGCCGCGTGTCCTCCTCATCGTACTGTTCCCGCCACCGTGCCAGATTCCCATAAGCAGCGGTTTGCACTACATCCAGCACCTTCTCTCCCGGAGGAATGCGCTGGTCCAGGGCGGCGGATGTCAGTCCCACCAGTGGACGTAGTTCACGCAGATCAACGCCTCCCAAACGCTCCCCGATAATCGCAACCTGGCCCCGCGTGGGATGCATCCGCCCGGAAATGAGTTGGACAACGGTTGTCTTTCCCGCACCGTTAGGGCCGAGGATCACCCAGTGCTCTCCCGCATTCACATCCCAGGTCAAACCGTCAACAATATTCCGGCCGCCACGGCGCACCGCAACGTCACGTAATGTGAGAACGTCCCCCATGGTCCTAAGCCTACCGGCTCCCTGCCCGCGCTTGGCGATCAGACCTCATAGACCAGCGATGATGTCGTCATAGAACTGGACCGTTGCATCTGCAATCGACTCCCAGGAGAATTCCTCTTCTACCCGACGCCGACCGGCGAGGCCCATCTGCCGCGCCCGCTGCCGATCAGAACACATGTCTTCCAGCGCCGCCGCCAGGTCGGCCTCGAATTTGTCGGGGTTCAGGGGGGTTCCGGTACCGTCGTTCAGCTGCTCGATGGGCACGAGGGTGCCCGTTACGCCGTCGTCAATGCAATCGGGGATTCCGCCGGTCGCCGTACCGACCACAGGCAAGCCGACCGCCATAGCCTCCAGATTGACAATTCCCAGCGGCTCGTAAATCGACGGTGTCACAAAGGTGGTCGAGCACGATTCAAGTTGAATGACACGCCGCCGCGGTAAGTGATCTTCGATCCACACCACGCCGGAGCGACGCGCCTGCAAGTCTTCAACCAGCTCGCGAGTCTCGGCCGCAATTTCCGGTGTATCGGGAGCACCGGCGCATAGGACTACCTGAATCTCGGGCGATACCTTGCCGAGTGCCCGCACCAGACCGGGCACACCCTTTTGCCTGGTGATGCGCCCAACGAAGACGATTGTCGGCTTGTCCGGGTCCAACCCGTAGGAGGCGAAATACTCCCGTGCTGCCGCGATTTCCTCCTCCGTTTTCGGGGTCTGCCAACTGTCCAAATCGATGCCATTACGAATAACGCGCACACGCTTGGGATTAATCTCCGGATAGCAGCGCAGAATATCGTCGCGCATCGCACTGGAGACGGCGACAATCCCGGCAGCGGCTTCATAGGCCGTCTTCTCCGCCCAGGAGGATAGGTTATACCCACCGGCCAACTGCTCACGCTTCCAAGGACGCAAGGGTTCCAGAGAATGGGCCGAGATGACATGCGGGACCTCATATAACAAGGCTCCGAGATGACCGGCCATATTCGCATACCAGGTGTGCGAATGAACGATATCTGCCCCCTGGCAATCCTGAGCCATCTGGAGGTCAACGCCTAGTGTACGGATCGCCGCATTTGCGCTATCGAGCGACTGCGGGTAGTCGTAGCCGTGCAGCGTCACCAATGCCGGAACTTTGTCGGCTTCGTCGGCACCGCGCGGCCCATCGAAGGAACGCACATGAACTTCAGCCCGGCTGGCAAGTACTCGGGACAGTTCGGTGACATGAACACCTGCGCCTCCGTATACATGAGGCGGGTATTCGCGGGTAAGCAGATCAACGCGCATAAGTTCTATTCCTTCCTTGTTCCGGGGCGTCGTCGCCGAGGTAGGTAGGACTACTCTACCGCGCTCCGGCACCACGTTCGCAGACCTCTCTACATTACGTGAGAATGACGTGCGATTCATCACTTTTTCGCATAAGCTGGCTATATGAAAGCAAACCCGCAAGTTCTCTCCATTGTTCTCGCCGGAGGTGAAGGTAAGAGGCTCATGCCGCTTACGCAGGACCGCGCGAAGCCTGCAGTACCTTTCGGTGGGATCTACCGCCTCATTGACTTTGCTCTGAGCAACATCGTCAACTCCGGATATCTGAAGATCGTGGTGCTTACGCAATACAAGTCCCATTCGCTTGACCGCCATATCTCGCGCACATGGCGCATGTCCAACCTGCTCGGGAACTACATCGCGCCGGTGCCCGCGCAGCAGCGAATGGGAAAGAACTGGTACCTCGGCTCCGCTGACGCCATTTACCAGTCGTTGAACGTCTTCGATGACGAACACCCCGATATTGTTCTCGTCACCGGTGCCGACAACATCTATCGCATGGATTTCTCGCAGATGGTGGAGCAGCACATCGACTCCGGATTCGACCTGACCGTCGCCGGCATTCGGCAGCCGCTCTCCCTGGCGCCGTCGTTCGGCGTTATCAATACTGATGCTCAGAATCCGCTGAAGGTGGCGGAATTCTTAGAGAAACCACAAGACACCACCGGCCTTGGTCTGCCGGATGCACCCGACCAGTTCCTCGCCTCCATGGGCAACTACGTCTTCAACGCCGAAGCGCTACGAGAAGTCCTTGTCGCCGACGCGGAAGACGAGTCCTCCAAGCACGATATGGGCGGCTCGATCGTTCCTCTGTTCGTGGACGACGGAAACTGCGGCGTTTACGACTTCACCTTCAATGACGTGCCGGGGGCTAGTGATCGCGACCGTAACTACTGGCGCGATGTGGGAACGATTGACGCCTACTATGAAGCCAATATGGATCTCATCTCGGTCAGCCCAGTGTTCAACCTGTATAACAACCGCTGGCCGCTACTGACCGGTTATACCGGGCTTCCGCCGGCCAAGTTCGTGTACGGCCACCACGAGCGCCTCGGCCACGCGCTCGACTCGATCATCTCACCCGGCGTTATCGTCTCCGGCGGCGAAGTGATCGGTTCGGTGCTTTCACCGGGAGTGCGCATCAATTCCTGGTCGTCTGTGCGCGAATCCGTCCTGCTCGACGGCGTTAACGTGGGGCGCAATGCCACCGTGGTGCGATCCATCATTGACAAGTACGTGACGATCGACGAGGGTGCACAGCTGGGTGTCAACCATGATCACGACCGTGCACGTGGCTTCTATGTTTCGGACGGCGGCGTGACCGTGGTGCCGAAGGGCGCCCACGTCACCGCCTAGCGGACACCGGACTCATTTTCCGACTATCTTCATACCGGGGCGGCGCGGACACATACACTGCTGTTATGTCCGACGTCGTCCCGGTTCGGTTTTCGCTCGCATCCTTGCGGCCCTTGCCGCACGGCTTGCTCACGCATACGCGTCACGCCTTCACACAGGCCTTTGGCGGCGCCGTTGAGAGTGCGCCACGATCTGCAGGCCTGTACACACGGAGTTTCACAACGACGGCGCCATTGCCGGAGGACCTGGACGAAGTACGCTCCCGGCTGCGCGGGCCCGCCATTGCGCTGGGCGTGGACTGTGCCCTGCTTACCGGCCCGCTCGCCGTGCACGGGCCACGCATGATTGTTACCGATGTCGATTCCACCTTCATCCAGGGCGAAGTCATCGAGATGCTGGCTGCGGCTGCCGGTACGGCGAGCATGGTCCGCGAGATCACGACACGTGCCATGCGCGGAGAATTAGATTTCGCCCAGTCACTACGCGAACGGGTGGCAACCCTGGCCGGCCTACCTGACTCCGTATTCTCTGACATCGCTGCGGGTGTTGACCTGACCGCAGGGGCAGCTGAAACCGTTCGAGTGGTCCACACTCAGGGCGGATACTTCGGCTTGGTGTCCGGTGGTTTTCACGAAGTGGTAGATCGTGTTGCTGAGCCACTCGGCATCGACAAGGTACTCGCGAACCGCCTGGAGGTCAGCGACGGGCTCCTTACCGGGCATACACGGGGACCGGTTATCGATCGAGCGGCGAAAGCCGAGGCCCTCACCGCCTGGGCGGACGAGTTCGCGATTCCCCTGGAACAGGTGGTTGCGGTAGGCGACGGCGCCAATGATCTCGACATGATGCGAATCGCCGGACTCTCGGTGGCATTCTGTGCCAAACCCGTCGTACTCGAAGAGGCCGATGCTGCCATCACCATCCCTCGACTTGACATGTTGCTCGCCTTACTCGGTTGGGACACCGACTCCGCTGAGTCTTCTTCCTCCACGCCTCGTGACACGCGCGCCGAGTAGCGGCTCGACCGCCACATGCGCATAAGCCCGGCAAGTCCACAACCACGCCCTGCATCAACGGTTCAAAGCCACATGCGGTATCGCCTGAGCCGGTCGATGCCGCATTTGACCCTGCCACAATGTCAGACCCCATACTGGGGCCATGGCCGAAACCACGAGACTCATGACGATTGGCGAGTTCAGCAACCTGACTCGTCTGTCCGTGCGGATGCTGCGTCACTATGACGCTCATGGCGTTCTGATACCCGCCGATGTGGATCCGTGGACCGGATACCGTCGCTATGCTCCACATCAACTGCAGGATGCGGTCGACGTGCGCAATCTACGCGACGTCGGGTTCGGCGTTTCCGCCATCTCAGCTCTCCTCGCCGCCCGCGGAACCCCGGCATGGTCGTCCGCGTTGGAACTCCAACGCGAGACCCTGCTCGGGGAGACGCGCGCCGCCCAGGCTCGGCTGACTCTTATCAACCGACTAATCGAAGGAGAATCTACCATGTCCATTACTATCGAGCGCCGGGTTATTCCCGCCATGACGATCGTGGCCCTCCGGGGCATCGTTCCGACCTATGCCGATGAGGGTCTGCTATGGCAGCGGATGATGCCGGAGATCACCCGGCAGGGCTTGCAGGCCACTGGTCCGTGCGGTGTTATCGAGCATCACGACGAATACATCGAACACGATGTCGACGAGGAGATCTTCCTCCCGATCGCGCCCGGAACCGAAGTTGCTCCACCGTTAGTGGTGCATGATCTGCCGGAGAGGGACTGCCTTGTTGCACGTGTGGTCGGTCCCTATGATCAAATCACGCAGGCGCATGATCTGATCGCTGACCGCCTCGCCAACGACGGGCTGGTTCCTCTCGCCGACGGCACGCTGGCCGCCCGTGCATTCAATCTTTACCTCAATATGCCCGACTCCGTGCCAGCGGAGGAGCTTATAACGGAGGTCTATATGCCGCTACACGGCTGAAAGGGGGTACGCAGCTGAAATCTGATGCCATTGTGTGACCGATAGTGCGAGAGCCCGTGCACCAAGCGGCCCGACACGCACACCGCCGCTATATTCGATGCTGGTGACCGTTCGTGCCGTGCTGGCCGCCGGGCTCTCGCCCCGCTCGCAGAGTCCTCGCAGCACACAGAATCCTCGCATCACACTCGACAAGAGCGAATCGGTGACCTTCTAAATTGGATACGCTGACCGAGAATAATCGTGCCTCCACACGTGCGCGACGGCGTGCCAATATGCCGCAGTGTCCTCCTGCGTTACGGTGAGCCCTGCACACTGTGTCAGGCCTATGTGACCGGCCCGGAGGATTGCCAGACGGTTGCTTTGGTCATGTCCGACCCGGATTTGAAAGCCGAATTGCGCGCGGACGCTCCCCTGGCTCCGGTCCCCGCCGCTATCGGGTTAGAGGGGCGCGCAGCGCACTGACCATGCGCACACTGGAGCGATCGACCTCACTCCACTGCGGCGCCTCCCCCACCGCAGCCATTGCCGTGGAGAATCCGACTCCCAACTGCGAGGCAATCGGTGAGGTGGGCGCCGTTAGAAGGCGGGTCGTCAGCGATATTGTCGGCTCGTGACCGATAACCAGCAGGGTGCTCACCTCGCTCGGAACTCGCCGGATTTGCTCCAGAACCCCGGTCCAGTCGCACACGTACAGACTCCGTTCTTCCAGCATCCTCGCAATAGGTAAGCCGCCGGAGAGCAGGGCACGCGCTGTTTGCCGCGTACGGGTCGCGGCGGAAACAATTGCCAAGTCCACCGCCGAAACCCGAGCGACGAGTGCCGCGGCCTGCCTGGTGGCCTGTTCACGCCCAGCACCGCTGAGCGGTCGGTCGTAATCATGTCCACCCCGTTCGGCCTGTGCATGGCGCATGAGAATCAGAGTGTTCATCAGGACAATCCAATCAGGTCGAGATAGTCATCCGACCACAGGTCCTCGTCGCCGTCGGGCAGGATGAGCACCCGTTCGGGGCGCAACGCTTGAACCGCGCCCTCGTCGTGTGTCACCAGTACGACCGCGCCCTTGTACCGCGTCAATGCCGAAAGAATCTCGGTGCGCGATGCAGGATCGAGGTTATTTGTCGGTTCGTCGAGTAACAGGACATTCGCAGCCGAGACCACCAGCATCGCCAGGGCGAGGCGTGTTTTCTCCCCTCCCGATAGCACGCTCGCCGGTTTGGCGGCATCATCACCCGAAAACAGGAACGAACCGAGGATGGAACGCGCCTGGGTATCGTCGAGTTCCGGAGCAACACGCCGCAGATTCTCCTCCACGGTCTGCGCGCTCTCGATAGTTTCGTGTTCCTGCGCGTAGTAGCCGATTTTCAGACCGTGCCCGGCGATCACCTGCCCGGTATCCGGATCTTCAATATCCGCAAGCAGTCGCAGCAGAGTCGTCTTGCCGGCTCCGTTCAGTCCGAGTACAACAACGCGACTGCCTCGGTCAATGGCGAGATCGACGCCGGAAAACACCTCGAGTGAACCATACGATTTCGATAGCCCCTGCGCCGTCAGCGGTGTGCGGCCGCAGGCGGCCGGCTCCGGGAAACGTAGATGTGCCACCTTGTCCGCCTTGCGCGCGTCCTCGAGTCCTTCCAGCATCTTCTCCGCCCGGCGTGCCATATTCTGTGCCGCTACCGCCTTGGTCGCCTTGTACCGCATCTTGTCCGCCTGTGCCAGTAATGCGCTCGCTTTCTTCTGGGCGTTCGCCCGTTCCCGACGGCGGCGGCGCTCATCCGTCTCGCGCTGCTTAAGGTAATCCGACCATCCCATGTTGTACACGTCCAGAGCCGCCCGATTGGCATCCAGGTGCCATACCGTGGTCACCGTGTCTTCCAATAGTTCAACCGAGTGGGAGATCACCACGAAGCCGCCGCGGTAGTTCCGCAAGTATTCACGCAGCCATACAATCGAGTCGTGATCGAGGTGGTTGGTCGGCTCGTCGAGCAGGAGCGTCTGTGCCTGCGAGAACAGGATACGTGCCAACTCGACCCGGCGGCGTTGCCCGCCCGATAGTGTGCCCAGTTGTTGATCGAGCACGCGACCGGGCAGTCCCAGAGAGGCCGCCATCTGCGCCGCCTCCGCATTGGCAGCCCACCCGCCGGCGTTCGTGAACTCCTGGTCGAGGCGCACGTAACGTTCCATCGCCTTGACCTGCCGGGCGCCGCTCAGCGTCGACATGTCATGTTCAGCCTTCTGGATACGTCGGATGGTCGCGTCAATGCCACGAACGGAGAGAATACGGTCGCGCGCCAACTGATCGGCGTCACCGGTGTGCGTGTCCTGCGGCAGGTAGCCAATCTCGCCGGAGCGTGTGATGGTCCCGGTGTATTCGATAACATCCGACGTGACGCCTTCGCCTGCCAGAAGCCGTGTTAACGTCGTCTTCCCGGCACCGTTACGGCCCACCAGGCCAATCCGCATTCCCTTATCGACGCGGAAATTGGCGTTACCGAGCAGCTCACGGGTGCCGATGCGCATGGTCAGGTTCTGGGCGTTGATCACCCCGTTAGCCTACTGAGAAGCACGTGGCTCGGCATTTCCGCCGCGTGTGACGTGCATTCCGCACGGATTCTTCTAAGTATTCATCCTGCCAACGTCCCGGCGAATATCAACCTGTCGGTGTTCCGGTGTCGCTATGCTCGGAACATGTCCATGAACGACGGAATCAAAATCGACGGCGCACGCGTACAACGCCGAGGACGAGGTTCGGCCACCTACGCAGGTATTGGCGGAGTAGGAATCATAGGCATGATCGTGTATTTCCTCTTAACGGGGCAAATGCCCGATTCCTCCACATTCCAGGGAACCGAGAACAACAATGTCACCTCCGCCGACGGTGCAGATTACAGCGAGGAATGCCGCACCGGCGCGGACGCGAATGCACACACCGAATGTTGGATGGTAGCCACCGCCGAGTCACTGGACGCCTATTGGGCAGATGCTCTGCCTGCCCAGACCGGGACCGCATATAGTCAGCCGTCCTTCGTTATTTTTGACGGAGCGACTGTAACCGGCTGTGGCAACGCCACAGCCTCCATTGGGCCCTTCTATTGCCCCGCGGATCAGACCGTGTACCTGGACATCAGTTTCTTCAATCAGCTCGAAACACAGTTCAATACGGAGAATTCGACCTTGGCACAGGCATACATCGTCGCGCACGAATTCGGCCACCATCTGCAAAACGAACTCGGCTATCTTGACCGTATCGAGCGTGGAGACACGGGGGCGAATAGCACGCAGGTACGTTCCGAGCTGCAGGCCGATTGCCTGGCAGGTGTGTGGCTGCGCCAGGCCTCCACCACTATTGACCCGGAGTCCGGGGAGCCATTCCTCGTGCCGCCCACCGAGGCGGAGCTACAAACCGCGATTGACGCCGCATCTGCGGTGGGGGATGACGCCATCATGGAGAACGCCGACCTCACGGTGAACACGGAGTCATTCACTCACGGCTCGTCGGAGAAGCGCATGCAATGGCTCATGCGCGGCTACAACGGCGGATCGATTGCTTCCTGTAACACTTGGAGCGTCACCACACCCTGAGACACCTGTGAGCACTGCAGAACGGATCCGAATATTCCGGACCCGCTCAAGATTTCAGACGTTGAAACCGAGAGCCTGCAGCATTTCCCGCCCTTCCGGCGTGATGCGTTCCGGGCCCCACGGCGGTAGCCACACCCAATTCACACGCACAGATGATACGAGCCCATCCAACGCTTGATGAGCTTGATCTTCAATCACATCGGTCAGCGGACATGCAGCAGACGTCAACGTCATGTCGATGACGACTTTGCTTCCGGAGATATTCACTCCGTACACCAAACCCAGATCAACAACATTGATACCGAGCTCTGGGTCGATGACATCCCGCAATGCTTCCTCAACATCGTCGACGGTTGGCGCGCCAAGCGTTGGCAGAACCCCGTCCTCAGCCGCGTCTCCCGATGTGTACTGGGGAGCCGCTTCCAGTTCTTCAGGCATTGTCTCCTCCCTGGGTAGCTGTCACAGCCTTATCGGTTGCGTCACGTAGGGCCATCCAGCCCAGTAGTGCACATTTGATCCTCATCGGAAACTTTGCGACGCCGAGGAAGGCGCCGGCATCCTCCAACTTATCTTCGCTTTCCTCATCGAGTTCTTCGCCGCGTGAGTCCATGAGGCGGCGAAAGATGTCGTACAGATCCATCGCCTCGGTGACACTTTTGCCTTCGAGCATCTCGGTCATGATCGAGATTGAAGCCTGCGAGATGGAACAACCGTGACCGTCCCATCCAATAGCACAGATCTGCGTGCCATCCTCACTCAGTTTCACCTGCAAGTTCACCTGATCACCGCACGTTGTATTCACCTGAAGTGATTCACCGTCGAACCGCTCAAGTGTGCCCTCACCGTGCCGCTCATGCGCCGCATCAAGAATGATCTGCTGATACATCGCATCAATATCGTCCATCAGTCCCCCACTCGAAAGTATCGACGTACCTCAGCCAGGTGGTCCAGGAAGAAATCCACCTCGTCTGATGTATTGTACGGGCCGAGCGAAGCACGTGTAGAGGCGTAGACCCCGAAGTGCTGGTGAATCGGCTGGGCGCAATGATGCCCGACACGCACCGCAATACCCTTGGAATCGAGGAACTGACCCACATCGTGCGGATGTACACCCTCTACGTCCACTGACACCGCTCCGCCCCGGTTGGAGGTGTCCTCCGGTCCAAGCAGACGCACGCCAGGGATCGAGGAAACACCATCGAGGAGTCTGCGAGTCAGATCTTCCTCATGGGCGGCGATCTTGTCCATCCCCACCGCCAACAGGTAGTCAGCCGCGGCTGCGAGTCCCACCACCTGAGCGACGGGCTGTGTGCCGGCCTCGAACCGCGCAGGTGGCGAGGCATATGTCGTCTTCTCCATCGTCACCAGCTCAATCATTGACCCGCCGAACTGGTACGGAGGTATAATCTCGAGCAGCTCGCGCCTTCCGTATAGTACCCCAACCCCGGTTGGCCCCAGCATCTTGTGGCCCGAGAAAGCTGCGAAGTCAACACCGAGGCCGTGGAAGTCCACCAGCATGTGCGGCACCGACTGGCACGCGTCCAACACCGTGAGAGCACCGACCGCGCGTGCGGCTTGCACTATCTGCAAGACCGGAGAGACAGCACCCGACACATTCGACACATGAGTGAACGCCACCAGCCGCGTGTGCTCGTCGATAACGTTCAAAGTATTCAGATCAATGCGCCCATCGGTGCTCAGATCCATCCAACGTAGTTGTGAACCGGTGCGAAGGCATAGCTCCTGCCACGGAATGAGGTTGGCATGATGCTCGGCGCGGGTCACAACCACATTATCGCCCGCGCCAATACGCAGTCTTTGCGCCTCGACGCCTCCCCGTCCTGCCGCTACGTTAGACAACACGTATGCGATCAGATTCAGAGACTGCGTGGAGCCCGATGTCCACACGATCTCCTCCGGATCGGCACCCACCAGGGTTGCGACCTTTACCCGCGCCTCCTCGTAAGCTGTCGTCGCCTCCTCCGCAAGAAGATGAGAACCACGTTTTACAGCGCCGTTGAAGTGCGTATCCATCTCCCACACGCGCTCCAGTACTTGGCGCGGACGCTGCGAGGTGGCACCGGTATCCAGGTAAACGAGCGGCTGCCCGTCCCGAACGGTGCGTTCAAAGATCGGGAAGTCGGAACGCGGAACGGCACTATACGACATTAGGCCTCCACGAACACGTCATAGCCGGATTCCTCGAGCCGATCCGCCAGTTCTGGACCGCCCGTCTTCACGATCTTGCCGCCGGCGAAGACGTGCACGAAATCGGGGTGAATGTAGCGCAAGATCCGCGAATAGTGCGTGATAAGAAGAATCGAGTTGTTCGTCTTCTCATGCACGTCTACTACCCCCCGTGAGACAACACGGAGCGCATCCACATCCAGACCCGAGTCCGTCTCGTCGAGCACCGCGACCTTCGGCTCCAGCAGCTCCATTTGCAACACCTCGGTGCGCTTCTTCTCGCCACCGGAGAATCCCACGTTCAGGTCGCGCTTGACGAAGTCCGGATCGACCTTGAGCGTATCGCTCGCCTGCTTGAGGCGCTTCGTCCATTCGCGCAGTTTCGGCGCGTGCCCGTCAATCGCCGTTTTGGCGGTACGCAAGAAGTTCGTCACGGAGACTCCCGGTACCTCAACCGGATACTGCATTGCCAGGAACAGGCCCGCGCGCGCACGCTCGTCGGGCGTCATATCCGTAATGTCTTCTCCGTCCAGGAATACCTTTCCCTCGGTGATGACGTACTTCGGATGGCCGGCCAAGGCGTAGGCGGTTGTTGATTTCCCAGAGCCATTGGGCCCCATGACGGCGTGGATCTCGCCGTCGCCAATAGTCAAATTGACGCCGTGCAGGATGGGCTTGAGCCCCTCCGGTGTCTGTACCGAAGCGTGAAGATTCTGGATCTCGAGCGTGGACAAGGTATGTTCTCCTCTTACAGTGTGGAGTCGACGTCGACGAAGACATCGTCGCCACGAACGGTGATGGTATAAACAGGTACTGGTTCGGTTGCCGGAAGTGCCAGCGGGCGCCCCGTGGCGAGGTCGAAAGGCGAACCGTGCTTCCAGCACTCAATCGTCCCTTCCGCAACCTCTCCCCCGGCCAAAGATACGTTGGCGTGTGTGCAGGTATCCCCCAATGCGTGCCAACTGCCATCGGAATCACGCACAATCACCACGGCCATACGGTCGCCGATGCCATTGGGCACCTTCACTTGGATGGCTGCCGCGGGTTCCACGTCTAAAATGCCACACACACGTTGCATACTCACTGGTTGTGTCCTTACTACGCGTTTCCGGTTGCCAGGTCCAGCTCGGACTCGATAGCCGCCATGAGCTTCTCCCGTACGGAAGGCACGGTGATCTGTTCCACGAGTTCAGCGAAGAACCCCCGCACCACCAGGCGGCGGGCGATGTCTTCCGGAATACCACGGGCCTGCAGGTAGAACAGCTGCTCCTCGTCGAAGCGCCCGGTTGCCGAGGCGTGCCCGGCGCCGACGATGTTGCCGTTCTCAATCTCCAGATTCGGAACAGAATCTGCTTTCGCACCCTCGGTCAGCACAAGATTGCGGTTGAGCTCGTAGGTGTCCGTATCATCGGCCTTCGCACCGATCAACACGTCACCAATCCATACCGAATGCGCGTCCTGTCCCTGCAATGCTCCCTTGTAGGTCACTCGCGAATAGCAGTTCGGTGGCTCGTGGTCAACGAACAAGCGATGTTCCTGGTGCTCCGCAGCGTCCGTGATATAGGCGCCGAGTAGATTCGCCTCGCCGCCCGGTCCAGCATAGGACAGGCTCGTGGTGACTCTAACTAGATCGCCGCCCAGGGTGACGACGATATGTTTCACCTTCGCGTTCCGTCCCACTTCAATACGCTGGCTGGACAGGTGACGCGCAGATCGCGCCGCGTCTTGGACGCTGACTATGGTGATGTCCGCGTCATCGCCGGCACGAATCTCCACACCCTCGGTGAGCAGACCTTCGCCATCGTGTTCCAACACCACCGTTCCAGTCGCGGAGGGTTCAGCCTCGATATAGAAGTGTGCCGTGTTCATCCCCGCGCCGGCATGCACGCCGACGACGGCGTCGCTATCCTGCCCTGCGGGCAGCGTGATGACATGTGCCTCGCTGAACGCCTCCCAGGCGACGGCGCCCGTGCGGTCTTCCGGCTCCCCCACCGTTCCCAGGCGCGGATCATCTCTGCCCACAGTCTCGGATACCGCGCCGCTGACCTCAACCCGTGCCGGGGATCCCTCTAGATCCGCGGCGAAGAACTCCTCCATCCTTTCCAGCGGGGTGAAGCGCCAATCCTCTTCTTGCCCATTCGGTACCGGGAAGTCGGCAGAAGAGAACGACGTCGGTCGATCAGCTCGTGACGAACCGGTGCCAATACCTTCATCGGCGAGCTGTGCCCGGGAATGGTCAACAGCTCTGGCAAGATCCGTGACATCAGTCATTAGCCGACGCTTCCTTCCATTTGCAGTTCGATCAGACGGTTCAGTTCGAGAGCGTATTCCATCGGAAGTTCGCGCGCGATGGGCTCGACAAATCCGCGCACCACCATGGCCATGGCTTCCTGCTCGCTCAGGCCTCGCTGTTGCAAGTAGAACAACTGATCTTCGGAGACCTTCGACACGGTTGCTTCGTGCCCCATTTCGACGTCGTCGGTGCGCACATCGACATACGGGTAGGTATCGGTACGCGAGATATCATCAACGAGCAGCGCGTCGCATACAACGTTTGATTTCGAACCGCGGGCGTCCTTCCCGACCATGACAAGACCACGGTAGGAGGAACGTCCCCCTCCACGTGAAATCGACTTGGACACAATAGACGACGTGGTATTCGGGGCCAAGTGAATCATCTTGGCGCCGGTGTCCTGATGTTGACCCGTACCGGCGAATGCCGCCGAGAGTGCTTCGCCGTGGGCATGCTCACCAAGCAGCACGCAACACGGATACTTCATGTTCAGGCGCGAGCCGATATTGCCATCAACCCACTCCATCGTGCCTCCTGCGGCTACGGTGGCACGCTGCGTCACAAGATTCAGAACATTGTTCGACCAGTTCTGGATGGTCGTGTAACGCACATGCGCATCACGCTTGACAACGATCTCGACAATAGCGGCATGGAGGGAGTCCGCCTGATAAATGGGCGCGGTGCATCCTTCAACGTAATGCACATAGGAGCCCTCATCGGCAATGATCAGCGTGCGCTCGAACTGACCCATCGACTCGGTGTTGATTCGGAAGTAGGCCTGCAAGGGAATCTGCACGTGCACGCCCGGCGGCACGTAAATGAAGGACCCTCCCGACCACACAGCGGTGTTCAGAGAGGCGAACTTGTTATCGCCGACGGGAACCACGGTACCGAAGTACTCCTTGACGAGATCCGGGTAATCGCGCAACGCCGTATCCGTGTCCACGAAGATGACGCCCTGTTCCTTCAGATCCTCCCGGATCTGGTTGTAGACGACCTCCGATTCGTACTGCGCAGCCACACCTGCCACCAAGCGGTCGCGCTCGGCCTCCGGAATTCCCAGCCGATCATAAGTATTCCGGATGTCTTCTGGAACATCATCCCACGACGACGCCGGCCCGTCGGTTGTGCGCACGAAGTACTTGTACTCGTCAAAGTCCAGGCTGGACAGGTCCGCACCCCAGGTCGGCATCGGCCGCTTCTCAAATAGGCGCAGCGCCTTGAGCCGGTTCTTCAGCATCCACTCGGGTTCGCCTTTCATGGCGGAGATATCACGGACCACGTCTTCATCGAGGCCGCGTCGAGCCGCCTGACCGGCTTCATCGGGGTCGTGCCAGCCGAAGGTGTACTTCTTGGCGAGTGCCTCGATGGTTTCGTTCTGCTCCGAAATCGCTTCGGCAACCGCGGCTTCATGCCGGGTTTGTGTCATGACTGTCCTCTCGCACGAGTAGACGTCCCACGGATACGTGAAACGAGCGGAATGGTCAGGGTGCACACATGCTCTCCGCCTGCTAGGGTGGCAAGCCGTTGAACATGTACATCCAAGAGCCGGTGGAACGCTTGTGTCTCCGCTTCACACAACACCGGATATGCCGTGGCTATTTCCTGAATCGGGCAGTGTCCCTGACACAGTTGCAACGTCAACCCACGTGGTCCACGTCGTACGCTCGCCGCATACCCATCTTGGGTCAGCACACGGGCCAGAGCGTCGACTCGCATTTCCAGATTCGCACCGGCCGCTTCCACAGTCGGCCGGTACCGCTCTTCAAGCCCGGAGACGCGCTCGTCGACGAAACTACGGATACCCGCCTCCCCCAGGGAGTCAGCAATGAAGTCCAGAGCCTGTGTCGCGACATCACCGTAGGAATCGCCAAAAGCCGCCTGCCCTTGCTCGGTGGCCACGTAACGGCGTGATGGACGACCGCGCCGCGCCGGGCGAGAACTCGCACCCCTGAACTCCACGATCTCGCCGTCGTATTCCAGCTGCGACAGGTGCCGCCGAACGGCCGCCGCTGTCAGTACCAGGATCTGTGCGAGCTCCGCCGAGGTGATCGGGCCACGTTCAATGATGAGGCGTAGAATCCGCTGACGGGTGCCTTCGTCAGCGTCAAACTGAGTGCTCATACAGCCCTCCTTCTCCACGACCTATATATTTAACAATATCTCCCTTGCCAAAATCCACAACCCCGCCGATCTAGGCAGGAGGTCCTATGAGAACTTTCGCACGTCGTAGGATCGGAGCTGGCAGTATCAACCGCGGAAGGTTGCGATAAGAAGCGCCACATTCAGAGCCACAATGAGTGTCACGCATATCCATGTGAGAATACGAACACTCAGCGGCAAACTTCGTCCGGCAATACCCTCGCGCGCGGAGAGTCCGACAAGCGGAATGAGCACCAGCGGTATACCGAAGGACAGAACAACCTGCGACAGCACCAAGGCTCGTGTTGCATCGACCCCACACGCCAGCACAATGAGTGCCGGAACAGCGGTGATCAAACGTGCAACCAGCGGTGAGGCATTCACGCGCAGCAGCCCGTTGAGGATAACCGATCCGGAGTAGGAGCCGACCGTGGTGGAGGCCAATCCGGCCATTAACAACGACACCGCAAAAGCAGCGGCGGCTCCCGGACCGAGGCCCGCAAGCAGCGCGCTGTGCGCGCCGGTGAGCGTGTCCGTTCCCGCACTGCCCCGCAACGCACCAGCGGCCAGAAGCACCATCGCCAGGTTCACCGCTCCCGCCACAAGCATCGACAACACGATGTCGAGGCGGGTGGCCCGGAGCAAATTGTTGACCGACGCCTCGTCCATGACTCGGCCGAAACGGTCGCGTACGAGCGCGGAATGCAGATAGATGGCATGCGGCATAACCGTGGCACCAAGCATGCCCGCCGCGAGTACTAAGGAATCCGCTCCGGTGAAGCGCGGCGTCAATCCAGACAACGTTCCCGATAAGGACGGCTGTGCGGCGAGCAGGTCCCAGAGGATACCGCCGGCGATAATCAGGACCATCGCGATGATAACCCGCTCGAACTGTCGCTGCCTTCGCTCGCCCTGCAGCATGAGGATCACCATGGAGGCACATATCGTAATCGCCGCACCAAGCAGGAGGGGCATGCCGGTGAGCACTTGGAGAGCGAGCGCACCGCCAACGACCTCGGCGAGGTCGGTAGCAATCGCCACCACTTGGGCCTGCAGCCAGTAGCCGAGTCGCACCGGATTCGACGAGTGCTCGGCAATGAGTTCGGGCAGAGTACGGCCCGTGAGCACACCTATCCGCGCCGCGAGGTACTGGATGAGCATGGCCATCAGGTTGGCCCCCACAATCACCCACACTAAGAGGTAGCCATATGTGGCGCCGGCGGTGATGTTGGTGGCGAAGTTTCCCGGGTCCAAATACGCTACGGCTGCAACGAAGCCCGGTCCCAGCATGGTGAACCGGGAGAACCTTCTTCGCCCGCCCGTTACGCGGGACGTCGAAGGATCCCCACCTGTTTCTGCAGGCTGCGGAGTGTGCCGGTCCGCCCGGGATTGTTCGCCCATACTGTTCCACCAATTTTCGAACATCCGAAACTTCTTTGATGGTACACCGAATTACCGACGGAGTGCGTCGAAGTAGGCGAGTAGCCTTGGCGCCATATGCGACACGGGAGGGCGTGATGCGCGATTACCACTGAGAATGCCTGCCACCACAGGTCAAACACAAGTGCTACGCTAGGGCGCATCCCGCAGGGCGCTTCCGCGCGGAAATGTCGGTCCGTCGTCAGGGGATCGCAACGCGGCTGCGGTCAGCCTTCTCGCTGAGTCACACCCCGCTTCGCACAATAGGCGAGAACTCCGGCCACCAACGTCGGGCAACGTAGCCTGCCGGATAGAACAGCTTGCACGACATCGCCCAAGGGGAACCAATGCGTCTCTATTTCCGCTTCCTCGTCTTCTCGTGCGAATCTCTGTTCGGTCGG
The DNA here is from genome assembly GCF_003957265.1 of Actinobaculum sp. 352. NCBI lineage: Bacteria > Bacillati > Actinomycetota > Actinomycetes > Actinomycetales > Actinomycetaceae > Actinobaculum > Actinobaculum sp. 352. The sequence continues at coordinate 90,284 of NZ_RQSN01000009.1, forward strand.
TTGCAATTCCCGTGCCAGGAACACGTGAATCCCTTCATCGGAGCAGCCCGGTGAGGTGAGGAATTGGACCAGCGGTTCCCATGTTTGCGCGACCAGATCGGTTTCTTCGGCTAACTCGCGCCGCGCCGCGGTGCCGGGGTCTTCCCCTTCTACGTCGAGCAAACCCGCCGGTATCTCCCACATCATGGCGCGCACCGGGTGGCGGTACTGCCGGATCAGCAGAATCTCTTCGCCGGTGACTCCGGGGCGTAGGGCAACCACGGCAACGGCGTCGTCATGTTTCATGTACTCGCGCCGCATCGTAGCGCCGGTGGTCTCTAAAACAATATCGTCGACAAGAACATCGAAAATATGCCCACGATACGGCGCCGCACTAACGGTGACCCGGGCATGAAGCGGCGTCGGCTGGTCGCGTAGTTCTATCGTTTCCATGCCCGCGCCTACAATTCGGTGGCATGTGCCGGGGTGAATTCGGCGACGGCGGTCTCTGGCACGGCGCCGTGCCGTCGCGTCAATGCCGCACCGATCAGTCCCGCGAACAACGGGTGGGCCTTCGTCGGACGACTCTTGAATTCCGGATGTGCCTGTGTCGCCACATAATAGGGGTGCTGCGTTCGGTCCAGTTCGACGAATTCCACGAGTTCGCCGTCCGGTGACACCCCGCTCACGTGCAAACCAGCCTCCTCAAGACGATCCCGGTATTGCGCATTCACTTCATAACGGTGGCGATGACGTTCTGAAACATGGAGAGTTCCGTACAACTCGGCAACCAGCGATCCCTCTCCCAGGGCGGCAGGATAGGCACCCAGCCGCATGGTACCTCCCAGATCGCCGGTGCCATCGACGAATTTGCGCTGCTCATCCATCGTTGCGATCACCGGATCGGGCGTCTGCGGGTCGAATTCGGTCGATGAGGCCTCGGCTAACCCAAGGAGATTACGTGCCGCCTCAATCACCATGCACTGCAGCCCGAGGCAGATTCCCAACGTTGGGATGCCGTTTTCGCGGGCGTAGCGCAATGCGCCGATCTTGCCATCCAGCCCGCGCACGCCGAAGCCTCCGGGAACAAGAATCGCATCGACATCTGAAAGCTGCTCTTCCGCCCCTTCGGGCGTTTCGCATGTATCGGAAGCGACCCACTTTATGGTCACCCGCGCATAGTGATGGAATCCGGCGGCACGTAACGCCTCCGCCACAGAAAGGTACGCATCATGCAGGTCGATGTACTTACCGACAAGCGCCACGGTGATATCCTGACGCGGATGGCGCACCCGGTCGAGAAGACGGTCCCACACCGTCCAGTCGACGTCGCGGAAGCTCATGGAGAGTCGACGCACGACATATGCGTCCAGCCCCTCGTTATGTAAGGTCACAGGAATCTCGTAAATTGAAGCGGCGTCTTGACACTCGATAACGCCTTCCCTGTCGACGTCGCACATCAGTGCAACCTTCTGCCGTACGCTCTCCGGAAGCTCCCGATCACAGCGCAAGACGATCGCGTCAGGTTGAATACCGATGGAACGAAGTGCCGCAACCGAGTGTTGGGTCGGCTTCGTCTTCAGTTCGCCCCCAGCAGCAAGGTAAGGGACAAGTGACACGTGTATGAAGAAGCAGTTGTCGCGGCCAATGAGTTGACGTACTTGCCGGGCCGCTTCCAGGAAGGGTTGCGACTCGATGTCGCCAACTGTGCCCCCGATCTCAGTAATAATCACATCCGGGACCTGGCCGTCCTCATCCGGTTCGGCCTGGGCACGCATACGGGAGATAATCTCATCGGTGATATGAGGAATCACCTGCACGCATTCGCCCAAGTACTCTCCGGCTCGTTCCTTCGCCAGCACGCGAGAGTACACCTGCCCGGTGGTGGAATTGGCCGCCCCGGAGAGCTCGATATCCAGAAAACGCTCGTAATGCCCGATATCGAGGTCAGTTTCAGTGCCGTCTTTGGTCACGAACACCTCGCCGTGCTGGAAGGGATTCATAGTACCCGGATCCACATTGATATAGGGGTCGAGCTTTTGCATAACAACCCGTAAGCCGCGCGCGCGAAGAAGATGCCCCAGGCTGGAGGCGGTTAGTCCCTTCCCCAAGGAACTGGCTACGCCGCCGGTGACGAAAATCTGACGAGTGATCGAGTTCTGGTTTCCCGGGAGCCGGGCCGAAGTTTGTTCCACGGAACTTCAGACTATCAGAGTGACGGAGCCCCTCCTATCACGACACCGCTGACAATACGACTTGCGGTACACCTCCGGCAGACTACCCGAGCCGCCATCAGTCCCTTTGCTGCTCTTCTTCGGATTGCAGCACATTTCGCACTTTTAGACGAGCCGCATCCGGTCGACCGGTAAGACTCAGTGCGCTGCGATCCACGAGAAGAATAGTGCCACCTCCTGCGGCAATGAGTATGATGGCTCCCCCCATTGCCGCCACAAGTGCACCCAAAAGACCACTGCCCAGTAGTGCCAACAGGCCCTGCACCCCGAAATGCGCCAACACTGCGGCTGCCGAGACGGCAACGGCCACCATGAGCGCCGACTTGCCGTATCCGCGGGTCGCCTCGGGTCCAAGTGCTCTGCGGATTGCCACTATTTCACCGAGAGCACCGATTGTCATCCCCGCGGAGATGGCAATGCCAATGGCCACGAGCACCGATGACCGGCCTTCCACGCCGATCACCATCGCAACGCCGAGAACCGCGCAGACACTCAGCCACGCGACCGAACTCACCGCCGCGACTGCCTTCGGTGCGTTGATCGCATACAGCACCCGCGAGCAATGGTAGATGAGGGCGTAGCCAACCAGGCCGGGCGCCATCGCGCGCATGGCGATATCCATGCCCGCTACCGGCCGCAGAATATCAAAAATCAACTGTGCCGGTGTCGCAAGCACGGCGAGCAGTGCTACGCATACGATTCCAATCTCCAGCACGAGCCGCGTTGATCGCGCTGTCAGCTCGGAGAGCCCCGGACGGCCGGGCAGCGCAGCTGCCGCGGAAAGACGAGGGAAGACTGCAGTGGCAATGGGAACTGCCAAAACCGCATAGGGCACCATGTAGACCGCGTTCGCGAAGGTGTACACCGGGTAGGCGCCGGTACCACCCCGCGCATTGGCAACCACCATGATTGTGACGATCTGAATTTGCTGTGCGGCAAGGCCACCCAACCCCGCACCCATGAGCCGCAACGCACGCCGGGCGACGCCCGCTGGAAACCGGAGCGTGGGCCGTAGATGTATCAATTTGAGAACGGGAATGAGCTGCGGAACAGAGAACGCGACGACACCCGCCGTCGTTCCCCACCCCAGCCAGCACACGGCGGCGCTACTCAAATTCGCCGGTGCGTTCTGCTGGCCGTTCGCCAAATGGCCAAAGAGGACGAACGTACCAATCACGGTCAGCGACGACAACATGGGCGCCACAGCCGGCAGCAAGAAGCGGTTGTGAGCCTGCAGGATGCCGGTCAGAACCACTGACAGCCCGTACAGCGGTATCTGCAGTGCGAACATCTGCAGCAAGCGCTGGGCCAGCTCCAGTTCGCCCGCATCTACTCCGCTTCCCAGTAGCAGACGGGTGATGGGGCCGGCCAGCACGACCACAATACCTGCCAGCGGGAATCCGACGAGCGCGATCCAGGTGATGAGGGCAGAGGCGGTCCGCTCAAGTTCCTGGCGCATACGTTTGGCCAAGAAACCGGAAATCAGAGGGATGACCGCGCCCGCAAGGGCGCCGCCCGCAGCCACTTCGAACAGAACATTTGGCACGGTATTCGAGGTGGAATACGCCTCACCGGCAAGTGTGTCTCCCAGTGCACCGTTCTGCGCCCAGGTCCGCACGAAACCAACCAGACGCGCAAGCAGGGTGAGAACAGCGATTGATCCCGCCGCGCCAAGCACGGATGCTGCAGGCGATCTCATGCCCGTCCGATACTGTCAATCCACGCCAGAAGCCGATTCTCCTCAATAACCTTCGAGAACGACACCTTCTCACTGGCGAGAGTCAGGCCGACAAGACCACCAAGCGCTCCCCACCGCAGGAGCGGGCTCTTCAGCGATGCCAGCGCCATTCCCGTGGCTGCTCCAACACAGTTGGCGCCGAGGTCTCCCAGCATGCCAACACCGGCCAAGTCTTCTGGCAAGGCGACGGCACTGGCTCCTACAACGCCACAGGCAAGCGGGCCACCAATTGTGTTTCCTCCTGCGGCCAGTGGCCCTGCCAGCATCATGGATGCTTTCAGGGCACGCCCGGGCCGCAGGTCCAAGAGGTTGACCAGATTCGCTGTTCCCGCAATCAACGCCGCTTGATTCGTCCACTGACCGATTCGTCGCATATGCCCGCCTTCATGTGGCAAGGCGGCGGCACCAACCGCAGATCCCAGGCCGATAACGCCAATCTTCAGGGCCCCGGAGGTCAGTTGCCCGCGTCGCAACGCGCCGAGATGCCCTTTCAAGCCTTTCCCTTTCGCCGGGAAACGGTCTTCCAGCTGGTCGTCGATGTAGCCTGCAGCCGCACTGGCTCCTACCGCGAAGACGGCGCCCATCCGTGCATGAGACGGCACGACGAGGCTCGACACCAAGACTCCGGCCGCAGCCTCGATTCCCTCAGTAAGCGTCACGGTCGCGCCGGAGAACGATGTTCTCTCCCAGCTGCGAAAGGAAGCCTCACGCCGCTTAATCACAGCTTTGGCCAATATGGAAGCGGCGGCACCCATGACGATTGCGCCCATTTTACGGGCCGTACCCGTTCTCAGCCCGACCCTGGTCACTGGTCCTCGCTAGGGCTGTCGCTGGGGTTCTCACTGGGTTCGCTTGTGCTCTGCGCCGATGCCGCAGCGTTCACGCGAGTGCCCAACACCGCCTCGGCGCCTTCCTGGGACCCGAGCGAGACATGTGTGCCGACAATCTCGGCGGCGACCGCAAGTGATGTATTGATGCTCGCGGAGACTGTTCCCACCGAGTCCACCGTTGAGCCGACATCCGCCCGCCGCATGCCGACCAGTGGGTCGTCGTCCTGAACCATCGACCCGACGGCCACGGTCGGTCCCCGTCCCGCCGACGTCGTAAAGAGGGATGTATAGACGCCGTTTTGCGCAGTGATCTCGGCTGCGTCAGGGCTTGCCGATGCAGTGGCATCACTTGACTCAGCGGTTGCCGGTGTGACGATCACAATGGCATCTGCCGGTGCCGTTACCTCACGGGTTACATTAACCAGCTGCTTCTTATCATCAGCGGTGAGAGAATCCGCAAACACCTGCACGTTACCGTCGCTGGTTCCCTTGCGAAGGTACATATCGACAAAAACCGCGATTATCTCATTCGTACCGGCGTTGTCTGGAAGTGAATCGGCGTAGTCAGCCAACTGGGAAGCAAGGGCTTGGCGGTAGGTTGACTGGTTTGACGAGGCGAAATTCTCGGTCAGTCTGACTTCACCACTGATGGTCGCGCCGGCGCTTTCGAGCCTGTCCTCGAGGCCCCTGACCGTTTCGTCATCGACACCGGGCAGCATGATCAATCCGACATTGCGTCCGGTCAACGTCCCTTCCACAAGTTGAGTCCCGGCCGCGCTCAGAGCGGTGTTCTCATTCTCCAGCGTCTCTTGTGCCGCGTCCAGCGCATCACGTGCTTCATCGCGTGACTCTCGCAGTGTCTCCACCTGTCCGGACAACGCGTTTCCAATCGTGTTCTGGAGCGGCCCGGCGCCCAGAATAATCCCAACGGCCAAGGCGATGAACACCGAGACCAGAGACACCAGATGGTACCTGAAGTCGACCATAATATTCCTTTACATCAGAAGATAGACCGGAACCAGCGCACAATGTCGCCGCACCACACCGACACCAGTTCAACGAGCGCTTGGCCGGCCGCCGTGGCGGTCAGTGCAGCACCGATAGCCACGCATCCCGCGAGGATGAGCGCGAAAATCTGCCAGTTGGAGATTCGCGAACGGTAGAGCTGCGAAACTCCCTTAGCATCAATCAGCTTACCGCCGATCGCCAGTCGAGTCAGAAAAGTGGAGGCCATTCCCGAGCGGCCCTTATCCAGGAACTCGATAAGAGTGTTGTGGGTTCCCACTGCCACAATGAGCTTGGCACCCTTGTCGTCGGCCAACAGCATCGCAACATCCTCAGATGTACCCGTGCACGGAAAAACGACATGGGGAACACCGAGATCTTCAACGCGTTTCCGGCCCGGGGCCCGGCCGTCGCGGTAGGCATGAACGATGACTTCCGCACCCGATGCCAATGCCTTGTCCGATACCGAGTCCATGTCACCAACGATCATGTCCAGTGGCAATCCTTCTTCCAGGATTGCGTCTGCCCCACCGTCCACGCCGATCATGATTGGACGAGTTTCGCGAATGTAGGGACGCAGCGCGGCAAGATCTTCTTTGTACCGATAGCCACGCACTACCACCAGTACTTGGCGTCCCTCGAACTTGGTCTTGACGTCGGGCACGCCGACGCCATCAAAAATGAGGTCCTGCTCGCGTTCAACATATTCCATGGTGTTGGTGGCGAACGCCTTGAGTTGCACGCTCATTCCCGCCCGCGCGGCCTCCTGGTCAGCCGCGATGGTTTCGGCAGTTTGTACCACGCCTTCGGCGATAAGTTCGTCGCCGACGTACACGCGCCCCTCTTCCAGGCGTACATGTTGCCCTTCGCGGATGTCCATGACCGCCGAACCGAGGTCGTCTATCAACAAGACGTCGGCCTCCTGCAGGATCCCCGGCCCCAAGTTCGGATAGCGTCCCGACGTCGACTTCGCGGCGTTAAGCACCGCTGCGGGTTTACAACCGACCAGCGCCTCAGCCGCCACGCGGTCGATATCGCTGTGATCAATAATGGCGACGTCGCCCGCTTCCAGGCGTTTGGTCAGATTCTTGGTGCGCGCATCAACCCGCGCGGGTCCCGCCGATTCACCGGGATCCTGCGGGTCCTTTTTCCGCCGGAAATGAATAGCCACAAAGTCATCGTGCCACATCCACGCCCTCGAGCAATTCAGCGGCGTGCGCGCGTGCCGTCTTTGAGGCCGTTCCCCCCAGCATCCGCGCCAGTTCATTGAGGCGTTCCTCACCCTCGACGCTAAGGACGTCCGTGCGCGCCGCTTCGGCGCCGTCTCGCTTGACGACGACGGCCTGAGTTTGGGCGTATGCCGCCACTTGAGCGAGGTGAGTGACGACGATGACCTGGCTTGTATTGCCGAGGTTCGCAAGACGTTTTCCCACTGCCAGGGCGGCGCGCCCACCGATTCCGGCGTCGACTTCGTCGAACAGAAAGGTGTGGTCCGTTTCATGGTCCCGTGTTGCTAGCGCAACCTCAACGGCGAGCATGACACGCGAGAGTTCTCCACCGGAAGCGCCTTCTCCGAGCGGGCGCAATGGTGCGCCACGGTGGGAGGCAAGTAAGAAGCTGATTGCGTCTGCTCCGTGCGGAGCGGGTTCGTGGGTCGCCACCTTAATCTCGAATCTGGCATCCGGGAGGGCAAGATCCGTGAGTTCGGCTTGAACCAGCTGCGCTAACCCGCGTGCTGCTTCCGCACGTGCCGAGTGCAGGTCGGCTCCGCAGCGCCGCCGTCGCGCCTCCGCTTCTTCCAGTTCGCGAACAAGCTCTTCACGCGTGGCTTCGGGGTCGCCGAGTCTCTCCAAGGCCGCACGAGCCCGTGCGGTAGCCGCCAAGGCCTCGTCAATGCCCATGCCGAGCTCGCGGCGTAATCCCGACAGTTCTTGCCGACGTTCATAGATCGCTGCCAGCTTCTCCGGGTCCGCTGCCGTGTGCGCCGCCAAATCTGCCAGCGTGGCGGCGATATCATTGAGCTCATTCTCGGCGCTCGACAGACGTAGTCGGAGCTCGTTCAACCGGTCGTCGGCAGCAACGTCATCTAAGGCCCGCCGCGCCATGGCCACGGTTGTCAACGCTGGTTCCTCCACGGTGTCGGATCCCGCGAGCTGCGCCGCAGCTTCCGATATTCCCGCATAGTTCTGCTCGATCATCTCCAGATACCGTGCCTGTGCCCGCAGTTCATCGTCCTCACCGGGCTGCGGGCGAACCGCATCTACTTTCTGGACCAGCGCTTCGTAGGCCAAGCGCTGCTCTGCTTGGCCACGGATATCAGCCTCAAAGTCCGCGAGTGCCTTTTGTGCTGCGGCGTGCTGGTTCCATGCGTCCGCCCATGCCTGGGCGGCGTTCGCCACGGCTTGGCCGCCGAACATGTCAAGTGCGCGCCGCTGTTGCGCTGGGGTAGCTAAGCGGAGCTGATCGGACTGGCCGTGTAGGGTAACGAGATCGCCGGCGATCTCCCGCAACACCGCGGTTGGAACGGACCGGCCTCCGATGAAGGAGCGGGAGCGTCCGGAGGCGGGCACATGGCGGGCCACGATGAGCACCGCCACGTCGCCGTCGTCGTCCCACTGCCCGCCGACCTCGGCCACTCGCGCGAGAATCTGGGCATCCGCGGGGACGACGAAAGTTCCCTCCACTTCCGCCAAGTCTGCCCCCTGACGAACCCTGCCCGGGTCGGCTTTTGCACCTAATAGGAGTTGCAACGACGTCACAGCCATCGTCTTGCCGGCTCCGGTTTCACCGGTTAAGGCAGTCAGGCCGGTACCAAGCTCAAGTTCGGCGTGCTCGATAACACCCAGATTTGAGATTCGAACCCGCTCTATCATTGCACCTCACCACCGTATGACAACTCATCGACTGTGGCAGCTCATCTACTATCGTAAGTTGCTCTGTTCACGCCATCCCGTCACAGGAAGTTGGAACTTCGTCACCAGACGGCCGGAGAACGGCGAATCGTTCAGTCGCGCCAACAACACCGGATGCTCACCACGTACCGCAGTAACAGTTGATCCACAGGGAGCCGGCAGGATCCGTAGCCCGTCGCACCATACACGCGCATTATCGGCATGCACACGCAATTCCAACGTTGAAGTCGGCCCGACCACTAACGGCCGGGTGAATAGAGCATGGGCAGCGATCGGTGTCAGGAGCATCGCTTCGACGTCGGGCCATACGATCGGGCCGCCCGCCGAGAAGCTGTAAGCGGTGGAACCGGTGGGTGTCGAGAAGACAACGGTGTCGACCTTGAAGGCGGAAAGCTCCCGAGAGTCCACACCGATTTCTACCTCAATCATGCGTGAGGTCTCGTCTTTCTCGATAGCGGCATCGTTAAGAGCCCAGTCCCGCAACACCGTCCCGTCGGGAAGTGTGACCGTCAGATCGATGGTCATGCGGCGATCAACGGCCCACTGGCCCTCGGCAATCTGATCGACAACGCGTGGCAAATCATCCGGATCTGCCTCGGACAGGAAGCCTACGTGGCCGTAGTTGATGCCGAGGATAGGGGTTCCTTCCGGTCGACCGAGTTCCGCGGCACGCAATACGGTGCCGTCACCGCCGATCACCAGGATCAGCTCCGCACCGCGTACGGCCTGCGGGGTCTCCCCCAGTTCCACCCGAATTCCCCTGGCCGTGAGAGCATCTGTTACCGCCTTAACGGAGCGGTCCACGTCTGGGCGCGCCGGGTGGGCGATCAGCGCCACCTTTCGATCCATCAGTCTCCTACCCTTGGGCCGACCGGCCCTGTCTCAATGGCCTCTTGAATAGCACGTGACAGGGTCTCACCGAGTCTATCCGGCTCGCCCGCCTTCATATACAGAAAGTACTCTACATTGCCGGCGGGTCCGGGCAGCGGCGATGCCGCTACCGCCTTGATTGCGAGGCCTGCATCGCGAGCGGACTGTGCAACGCGCAGCACCGCCTGGTGATGCAAGGCGGGGTCACGAACCACACCACCCGAGCCGAGCAGCTCACGTCCGACTTCGAACTGGGGCTTGACCATGAGCAGGAAGTCCGCATCCGGTGTGGCCGCTGCGATCAACGCGGGGAGCACGAGCGCTAAAGAGATAAAAGAAAGGTCACCGACTACCAGGCTCGGCGCGGGGGCGACAAGGGCGGGATCAAGAGTACGTACATTCGTCCGTTCGATCACCGTAACTCGTGGATCTTCTCGTAGTTTCCACGCTATTTGTCCGTATCCGACGTCGACGGCGACCACGTGTTCAGCCCCCCGGCGTAGCAGCACCTCGGTAAAACCTCCCGTGGAGGCCCCTGCATCGAGACAACGCCTTCCTTTGATAACCGGACCGTCGCCAGCCAATGCGTCCAGTGCGCCAATCAACTTGTAGGCACCGCGTGAAACATAGGACTCGCCACTTCCTTCTTTCACTACCAGTGCCTGCGCGGGATCCATTTGTCGAGCCGCCTTATGCACAACTACTCCGTCAAGGTAGACCGCCCCTTGCGAAATCAGTTCTGCAGCGTGCTGTCTGGACCGCGCTAGCTTGCGGCGGACCAGCTCGGCATCGACGCGGATGAGCCGTGCCATGGTCTAACCCTGTGCCTGCGAGAGTTTACGTGTCAGGGCCGAGTGCACTGCTTCAAGTGACTCGATCTGCCCATCAAGATCCTGCTCGGCAAGCTGCTGTAGTGCTTTTTCCGGATCAAGGGGAGCCTGTGGAACCGGTGTACCGTCAGTCATGATAATTCTCCGTGGTTGTCGCCATCCGCAACAGAAGCGTACACTTTTAGAACACGGGCATCGCTGTATGGCGCCGACGACGGGGTTTCCCGCGATCCAAACCTGCGCGCCTTCGCCTCAAATGCACGCAGACGACGGGGAGCTGCCGCCCTCCCGCCTCAATCGCACGTCCCTTGACCGGGCCGATGGTGCGGTCGTCATGTTGTCAGTGCTCGGACTTCCGGCGCACTGTTAGTTCCGGAACGGCAGCGGCAAGAGCCTTCGCATCGGTACCGGCGTCACTGGCCGCCCACGCCGCCGCCGCCAGGGCACGATAAGTGTTCAAGTCAAGCGGGTCCGTCAACTGCGCTCCGCCCAATTCGAAGGCAGTGCCGGTCCAGCGGGCGCGGCGGTCTCCCACCACATGCCAGCCATCGTCGTCGCGACTATGCTCCGGATAGGGCTCATTAAGTCCGCGTAGATCGTCACACAAGTAGGTGGGACGACGTGCAGGTTCAACCAGAACGATATCGCGGGCAGAGGCCAAGCCCGTGAGAACATGCAGACACGGAATGCCCGCGGTCACTGCCCCTTTTACATCCGTATCCAGATTGTCCCCGATGAACAACGGGTTCTCCGCGTTCTTGAAGCGTGCCGCCATGCGATAGATCTCTGGTTCTGGCTTACCGGCAGACAGCGGGACAGCGCCGGTGGTATTGCATACCGCCAGTACAAGAGAGCCATTGCCTACCATGATTCCCCGCTCTCGCGGGACGCTCTTATCCAGATTGGTAGCGATATACATGGCTCCATTGGCGATTGCCAGCGCCACCTCGGATAGTGCCTCCCAGTTGACCTCCGGAAAAAAGCCTTGAATAACCGCTTCCGGATAGTCATCTGCCGATTGCACAACGGTGAAATAGTCGGCCTTGGCAACGGCATCGTGCAAGCCCGGGCCACCCATGATCATCAACCGCGCACCGCGCGCAAGCCGTTCTTGCGCAAGACCAACGGCGACATGAGCCGAAGAAACCACCTCTTCGGGGCGTGCAGGCATACCTAAGGAAACAAGCTGTTCAGCCACCTGTTCGCCGGTGCGAGAGGCATTGTTTGTGACGTAGGCGACACGCATGCCGTTGGCCAGGGCGGTGCGAATGCCTTCGGCCGCATGGGGCACCGCATTCTTCCCGGTGTAGGTGACGCCATCTAGGTCGAAGAGTCCTACATCAAACCGGGAGGCAAGAGTCTGGGCCGCAGAAGTCTCGGTCATCACTCGTACTCCTCTTGATCAGTGTCTCGCGCATCATCAATGCGCTCGGGACCATCAACGCCCTCCGGACCATCAACGCCCTCCGGACCATCGCCATGCTCAGCCCCAGCGCTGGCGGTTTCCTCGGCGAACGCGTCGTCGTCCCATTCAAACTCTCGCTGATCATCGTCATCGCCTTCGCTTAGCTCAGGCTCGTCAACGTCGCCGAGCATTTCCTCACCTGCACCTGCGGAATCGATCTCTCCCTCACCCTCAGACACAAGCTCCTCATCCTCAAGGACCTCGACCTCACCGTTCTCGTCGTACACCGGCTTCCAGGTCGAACGAAGTTCCTCGGCCTCTTCTTCTCGTCCTAACTCCGCCAGTCGATCAGCGCGGATTAGCTCGACGCGAGCCCGCAACATTTCATCTAGATTCTCGACCTTGATACGTTCCAGGACTGCCAGACCACCGGCAGAGTCTCCACTGTCCGCGCGTGCGCCTGAGGTGACCAACGCCAGTTCAATCTGCTCCTCGGGAGCAAGGCGCTTGAGCGGAATCTCCGATATGAATGCCAACGCCTTCTCCGGACGCCCGAGTCCCCGCTCTGAGTCTGCCTCCAGCGCAACATGGCTATAGTCGTCTGTCATGCGACGATATGTCCGCAGTTCGCGAAGCGCTTCAGAATAACGCCCCGTCAGGTAGGCCGCCACCCCCAGGGCCTCCCGCACAACGTCCACCCGCGTTGCGCGACGATACGCTGCGCGCGCGTGCTCGTAGGCGATCTCAGGGTCGACATCCATCATCGAACCCGCGAAGACCAAGTGCCGCGCAACTCTGTCTGCGGTTTCCTTTCGCAGAGCCATGAGGTGCCGCCGCGACTCGGAATCAAGATCCTTCGCTGATACCGTCTCCGGCAATTCGGGCTCAGAATCGCGATGTTGCCTATGATCCTCGCCGTTGTCCCAGCGGCGGTCGTTGTCTCGGTGGTCGTTGCGTTTGTAGCCGCCACGGTCTTGGTAGCGGTCGTCTCGGCGTGGGCGGGAATCAGAGTGTCCGTACCGGTCCTCCCGGTAGCCACCACGACCGCGTCCGTCGTCGTCACGGCGGTCTTCCCAGCGGCGTCCTTCACCACGCTCGTAACGGTCCCGGCCATACCCGCGTCGATCATCCCGACGACGATCATCACCACGACTCCACCCACGATCATCCCGACGACGACCACCATCGCGGTCGTCGCGCCCGCGGGGGCGGTAGTCACGCCGGTCATCATCGCCGTAACGATCCCGCCGGTTCTCGCGTTGGCCTCGGTAACCGTCGCCGTTGTCCCAGCGGCGGTCGTTGTCTCGGTGGTCGTTGCGTTTGTAGCCGCCACGGTCTTGGTAGCGGTCGTCTCGGCGTGGGCGGGAATCAGAGTGTCCGTACCGGTCCTCCCGGTAGCCACCACGACCGCGTCCGTCGTCGTCACGGCGGTCTTCCCAGCGGCGTCCTTCACCACGCTCGTAACGGTCCCGGCCATACCCGCGTCGATCATCCCGACGACGATCATCACCACGACTCCACCCACGATCATCCCGACGACGACCACCATCGTCTCGGGACGACCTAGCGCGTCGATCTGAGGCCGACTGCCACCCGGAGGATGGGCGCTCCTCGCGCTCGAATTCACCCGACGTATTCTGATCCTCTGACATTTCCACCCTCGCGGTTCAGTTATAAGCAAGCATCATGGTTGTAGAGACAACGCTAAGAGTGTACCTGCTTCTAGGCATAGGTGGGAATGCCATTTGGGTGTTCGCTAGGTCTCGGGTATGGCTTTAGACGGTGTGCCTGTTGCTCGTGTTTGGTGCGGTGAGCGCCGGGCGCTGTGGCGCGGTGCTGGTGGCGTGTGCGAGTGTTGGTGGTGCGTGTCGTGGGGTGCCGTTGGGTTCTTCGGGTTTTCCGTGGCTTTGCGTGGTTTTGCGTGGTTTTGCGTGAATGATCCGGCGTTTTGCTGAAAGCCCGGGAAATTTGGTTGGTGGGTTGGCACGGGCGAGCCGTGTCGGCGTGATGTGGCTTGTGGGTCGGCGTGGTGGATCTTGGTCGAGGTGCTGCTGGGGACGGTGTTTGCCGCCGTCCTTGTTGGTTTTCATGGTTGGCACTGTTGTCTCTGCATCATCGTCGCAGTGTTTGCCCGTCGGCGAATACTAACGGTCGATGAGCCAGGGGAATGATCCACGAGACGGCGAG